>MWBF01000134.1 GCA_002068935.1 Chloroflexi bacterium ADurb.Bin325 | reverse complement strand
GCTGTTCGGCGCGGCCGGGGCCGCCGCAATCGTCCCCGCGTGGAAGTTCCTCCTGAAGGGCTACATGCGCGACCGCATCCTGATGCTCGTCGACCCTAGCAGCGCCAAGCCCGACGACCTCTACAACATCCAGCAGGCCATCATCGGCATCGGGTCGGGCGGGTGGCTGGGCCGCGGGCTCTTCCGAGGCTCCCAGAGCCAGCTCCACTTCCTGCGCGTCCGCCACACCGACTTCATCTTCTCGGTGACGGCCGAGGAGCTGGGCTTCGTCGGCGCGGCGCTGCTGATCCTGCTCTTTGCCGCGCTGCTGCTCCGGCTGGTGCGCATCGCGAGCCTGGCGCGTGACTCCTTCGGCATGCTGATCGTCGTCGGCGTCACGACGATGATCATGTTCCAGGTCGTCGTCAACATCGGCATGAACCTGCGCATCCTGCCGGCCACCGGTGTCCCCCTGCCGTTCGTCAGTTACGGCGGCAGCTCGCTCTGGACCATGCTCATCGGCATCGGCCTGGCGGAGAGCGTCATCCTGCAACACAAGAAGATCGGCTTCGACCGGTAAGAGCCTATCCGAAAACCCGCTGGGGCCGGTCTCTGACCGTGCCCCTGGCTCGGTCGGAGACCGGCCAGAGCAATTTTCGGATAGATTCTAAGTACAAACTGAAAATACTGGGGGCTTTGGGCAGGATTCACAGGATTTACAGACTGGAAGCAGCCTGAGCTCATGGCATCACGTGGTGATGCCCGGCGTCACGTAGCGACGCCCGCAGTCAAAGGGGCGGCCATTTCCGGCGGCGGCATCCTGAGCGGAGGCCGCCGCAAGCGGCGGCCGCAGTCGAAGGACGCCTCCGCATCGCACCTTACCGACTGCATTAACCGTCTATCCTGTGCGCGGTTCACTCGCGGCCCCGCACCGCGCGCAGCAGCAGCGCCACCCCCGCGGCCGCCAGCTCGACGACGACCATCCAGAGCCGGGCGACGAGGGCCACCACCGCGGCCACCGCGGCCGGCAGGAGCGGCGACAGGAGCAGCACCAGCGCGCCCTCGCGCACGCCGAGGCCGGAGGGCGTCAGCAGGCTCAGGAAGCCGATCAGATATGCGCCGACCCACGTCGCGGTCAGATAGAGCGCGGCAGGCGCAGCATCGCCGGTCAGCCCGCGCACCAGCGCCGCAAAGCTCAACCCCTGCATCAGCCAGAAGACCGCATAGGCCCCGGCCAGCAGCCACACCTGCCGCCACGTCAGTGTGACGCGCACCGGCGGCCGGCCGAACCGGGCCAGCACCCAGTTCAGCGCGCGCTCGATCAGCGCGGGCTGAAGCAGGAGCAGCCCCAGCGGCGCGAGCCAGAGCAGCGGCCGCAGGCGATCGAACGCCGCGCCCTGCCCCGTCGCCGCGAGGAGCGCGGCCGCGGCTACCAGCCCCGCGGCCGTGGAGATGACCTGGTGCAGCGCGACGCTCGTCAGCGTGAGCAGCCGCGCGACGCCCGACTCCGCGGCCAGCTCGGCCATGCCCAGAAACTGCCAGATGTTGCCGGGGATGTAGCGGATGATGTTGCTCAAGAACCAGACCTGGACCGCGCTGCGATAGGTGAGGCGGCCGCCCAGGCTGCGCAGGATGGCGCGCCAGATCTCGATCTCGACGAGCCAGGCCGCGATCAGGCCCGCGGCCGCGAGCGCGGCCCAGCCCGGCGCCAGCCGCCACTCGTAGGCCTGTAGCTCCGTCCACTGGCTGCGCACCAGCACGACGAGAAACCCGAAGGCCAGGGCCATCACGCCCGCGCCGGCGAGACGCTTCCAGGGGATGCGCATCGGTCGTCCGCGCCTACTCACGGTACGCGGCGATCTCGCGCACGTCGCGGATGACCCGGCCGGGGTTGCCGACGACGACCGCGTGATCCGGCACGTCATGCGTGACGACCGCGCCCGCGCCGATGAGCGCCGCGCGCCCGATCGTCACGCCCGGCAGCAGCACCGCGCCCGCGCCGATCTTTGCGCCCGCCAGCAGATGCGGGCCGCGCAGGTTGGCCTTTGCCGACGGGCTGAGCGGGTAGGCCGCGTTCGTAAAGATGACGCCCGGCCCCACCCATGCCCCCTCCTCCAGCACGGAGAATTCGGGGATGAACGCGTTCGAATGGATGCGCACCCGGTCCGCGATGACGACATGGTGCTCGATCACGCTGTGCGACCCGATGCTGACATCGTCGCCGATACGGTTCTCCTCGCGCACGAGCACGCCGTGCCCCGCCTGGAAGCGCGCGCCGATGATGTTGCCCGCATAGATCACCGTGTGCGACCGGATCACCGCGGCCGGGCCGATGAGCGTGGGCAGGTCGCCGGCCGCGCGGCCGCGCGGCGGCTCCCCGATGACGACGAAGGGGCCGAGCGCCGCGCCCTCGCCGATGACGACGTTGGGATGAATGATCGCGTCCATGTGTGGTCCCGAAGGAAGATTGAAGGATTGAAGAAGGAAGAAGGAAGACGGAAGATGAAAGATCGAAGACGAAAGATTGAAGAAGGAAAAATGAGATATGAAACCCATCCGCTCTCTAATCTTCAATCTTCCTTCTTCAATCTTCAATTGTCATCCTTCCTTCTTCAATCTTCAACCCTCATTCTTTCTTCTTCCTTCTTCAATCTTCAATCCCTAAACATCACCGGCTGGCCCGTCCGCGCCGACTCGTAGATCGCCAGCACCAGCGCCAGCGACTTGCGCCCCTCCGCGCCGTGGGTCTTCGGCGCGCGGTCATCCCGGATCGCCTCGATCATGTCCGCGATCACCTTCTGATGGCTCGTGCCGTAGATCGAGGGCGGATCCACCTGATCGCGCGTCAGGATCTCACGCTCGCGCTCCAGCTCGCCGGCCACCTTCCACACCGCCTTCCGGTTAAGCGCGGTGCCGCCGACCTTGGCCGAGCCCAGCTCGCCGAACAGGGCGACCGACCCTTCGAGGTTCTCCGGATAGGTGATTGTGGAGCCCTCGACCGAGCCGAGCGTGCCGCCCGCAAAACGGATGACCGCAACGCCGGTGTCCTCCGCCTCCATGCGGTGCGCCAGCGTCCCGGTGAACGCAAACACGCTCTCCGGCCGGCCCATGAACCATTGCAGCGCGTCGATGTGGTGGATCGACTGGTTCATCAGCGCGCCGCCGTCCATGGCCCACGTGCCGTGCCACTCGTCCTCGTAATACTCCTGGGGCCGATACCAGCGGACGGTCGCGTTGCCCAGCAGCAGCCGGCCCAGCCGCCCCTCGTCCACGATGCGGCGGAGATCCTGCATGGGCGGGTTGTAGCGGTTTTGCAGCACGACGCACAGCTTGCGCCTGGCCGCGGCCGCGGCCGCGATCATGCGATCCGCATCCGCCAGCGAGAGCGCGATGGGCTTCTCGACGACGACGTGCTTGCCCGCCTGTAGCGCGTCGACCGTCATCTGCGCGTGCAGCCCGCTGGGCGTGCAGATGCTGACGACATCCACGTCGGGCCGCGCCAGCAGCGCGTGATAGTCGGTGTACAGATCGACGCCGTACTGCTGCGCAAAGTAAGCCGCCCGGCTCTCGCGCACATCGGCCACCGCGACCAGCCGGGCGTCGGGCAGCGCAGCGAAGGACTCGGCGTGGCGGGGCGCTACCCGGCCGCAGCCGATCAGACCGAAACGAAGTTGCTCCATGGTGCTATCTCTTGTCATGTAGATGCGGCGCGGTCAGCGACCGGCCAGGGCGTCAGGGTCGGCCAGGGCCGCCCACGTGCGGCGCAGGCCCTCCTCGAACGAGATGCGCGGCGACCAGCCCAGGATCGTGCGCGCTTTCGTGATGTCGAGGACGTTGAACGGCGCGTCCACCCCGCGCGCCGGGTGATGCTGCACGGGCAGCGAGCGGCCGAACAGCCGCTCCAGCACGGTGATCACGTCGGTCAGCGAGCGGCCCACGCCGGAGCCGATGTTGTAGACGGCCCGGCTGGCCGTCGTCCGCCCCGCGAGCCGGGCCGCCTCCGCCAGATCGCCCACGTAGAAATAGTCGCGCACGGCCCGGCCATCGCCCCAGACATCGAGCGGCAGCCCCGCGGCCGCCTGCGCCATGAAGGCAGGGATGACGCCCTGGCCCCGGCCGGGATCCTGGTATGGACCGAACGGGTTGCCCGGCCGCAGGATCACGTAGTCCAGCCCGTGCAACTGGTCGAACAGCGCCAGATACTTCTCCACGGCCAGCTTGATGACCGCATGGGAGCTGCGCGGCTCGGTCGGGTGCGTCTCCGGGATCGGGGCCTGCGCCGGGCCGTAGACCGTCCCGCCGGACGAGAAGAAGATGACCCGGCCCACGCGCTGCGCGACGCACGTCTCCAGCAGGCGCACCGTCCCGGCCAGGTTCGCCGCGATGTCGGCCTGCATCTGATGGTTCGACTCCGCGGGCAGGAAGCGCCATGCCAGATGATATACGAGGTCTGCGTCCGCCAGCGTCGCGGCCAGCTCCGCCGTATCGGGCCGATACAGGTCGCCCAGGCGGTAATCGACGCCCGGCCAGCGCGGCGCGTGCGCCGGCGGCTGCCGGTCATAGCTGATCACCGTGTCGCCCGCGTCGAGCAGCGCACGGGCCAGGTGCGCGCCGATGAAGCCGCTGCCGCCCAGCAGCACGACCCTCATCGGCGCAGCCCCGCGCGCAGCCGCTCGAAATGCGCCACGTAGCGCGCTGCCAACTGCGGCCAGCCCAGCTCGGTCTCGATCAGGCATCGGCTGGCCGCGCCCATCTCCGCGCGCAGCGCGGGGTCCGCGGCCAGCCGCGCGAGCGCATCCGCCAGCGCCGGCGCATCCTGCTCCGGCACGAGGAGGCCGTTGACGCCGTCGCGCACCGCGAGATCGTTGCCCGCGGCCCTGGACGCGACGATCGGCTTGCCGCACGACATCGCGTCGAGCACCGAAACCGCCAGCCCGGTGGCCGGCTTGCTGACCGCGGGCATGACCGCGATGTCGGCCAGGTTGTTGAACACGCCCATAGCCTCGGTCGGCGCGTTGCCCACCCAATGCACCGCGCCGGTCAGCCCCAGCTCGCGGCCCAGCGCCTGCCACTCGGCCCACAGGTCGCCCTCGCCGACCATGACCAGCCGCAGCCGGGCAAACAGGTCGGGCGCGGACTCCTTCAGCAGCGCGGCGGCTCGCAGCAGATAGTCGAAGCCCTTCTTGTAGACCATCCGGCCCACGGCCAGCAGCACCACCGCGTCGTCGGGGATCCCCAACTGCGCCCGCAGCCCGGCCACGCCGGTCGTGTCCGGCCTGAGCGCATCCGGGTCCACGCCGTATGCAATCAGGTCGAACTTGCGCGGGTCCGCGCCCAGGTCGTGCACCGCCGCGTCGCGCAGCTCGGACGCATTCGACGTAATCAACCCGGCGGCATCGAACGCAAAGCGCGCCATCCGGCCGAAGAGCGGGTTCTGCGCGGCGACCGTCGCATCGGAGCCGGGGATGGAGACAACCAGGGGGATGCGGTAGCGGCGCGCGGCCAGCGCGGCCAGAAAGCCGTTGGGCAGCGCCCAGTGCGCGTGCAGCACATCGGGCCGCGCCGCCGCGGCCCACCCCATGACCGCCCGCGCGCCGGCCGCAAACATGCCGGGCGCCAGCAGATAGGTGAGCCCGCGCATGCGCACATCGGCCTGCATCGTGCGCATGTAGCCGAGGCGATGCCAGCCCGCGCGCGGCGCATAGCGGTAGAGGCGCAGCGTCACCGGCGACCCGGCCGGCCGCGGGACGAACGCGGCGTCCCACGGCGCGATGACCGTGACCGCGTGTCGCTGGCGCGCAAGCTCCTCGCTCAGCGCCTCGACAAAGCGCCCGGAGAAGTCGCCGGGGAAGCGCGGATAGTTATGGGTCAGGACGCCGATCTTCACGGGCCGCCCCGGTCATCGCGGCCCCGCTCGCCGGCCAGCCGCTCCTCGCGCACCAGCCGCTCGACCTCGGCCAACTGTTCCGCCTGGCTGACGACCAGCTCCGCGATAAAGCCGATGAGGAACAGGATCAGCCCGGCAATCGCCAGGCCGATGGCCGCCCAGAAGAAGGGCCGGCGCTGCGCGCCCTGCGCCAGCCACAGCCAGAGCAGCCCGAGAAACGTCGCGGCGCTCAGCAGCAGCGCGGCCAGCCCCAGGCCGCCGAAGAAGCGCATCGGCGCGCGGCTGAAGGTCAGCAGAAACCAGACCACCAGCACGTCGAGGAGCGACTTCGGGATGCGGCTGAGGCCGAACTTCGAGCGGCCCGACTTGCGGCGGCGCCACGGCGTGGGAACCTCGCCCACCCGGTAGCCCTGGTGCGCGGCGATATGGACCAGGAAGCGATGCCAGTCCGCGCGCAGGGGCGGCAGCGACTCGATGACCTCGCGGCGGAAGCCCTTGATCCAGTTCATGTCGTGGAGGCGGAGGCCGAAGAGCCAGCGCGAGACCAGGTTGTAGATCGCCGAGGCGAAGACCTTGCCCTCCTTGCGCCCCTGCCGCCAGCCCGATACTACGTCGTAGCCCTCGTCCAGCTTGGCGAGCAGCAGCGGGATGTCGGTCTCGGGGTCCGACTCCAGGTCGGCGGGGAGGAAGAGGATCAGATCCCCGCGCACCGCGCGGAAGCCGGTGCGCAACGCCGCGGTGAGGCCGCGGTTGCGGCGGTGGCGGATGACGCGCAGGAAGGGATGGGCCGCGACAAGCTGCTCCACCGCATCGCCCGTCCCGTCGGTCGAGCCGTCATCGACGAACACCAGCTCGCCCCGCCCGTCGCCCAGCCCGCACGCGGCCAGCGCCCGGCCCACGCGCGCCACCAGCTCGACCACATTGCCGGCCTCGTTGTGCGCGGGGATCAGGACGGAGACGGCGGGGCGGGCCGGCGGGGGGACGGCCGCGGCGGAAGATAGCGGGTCAGCGATCATGGATTGCTCATGGACGAAGCGCCTTCGACTCCGGGCTCTCAGCCGGAAGAGAATTGCCGGATGGCGGCCGCGACCCGCTCCTGCTGGGCCGGCGTGATCTCCGCATAGAGCGGCAGCGACAGCACCTCGGCGGCCGCGGCCTCCGCTGCGGGGAAGCTCCCCGGACCCCACCCGCGATCCCGGTAGACCGGCTGCAAATGGAGGGGCAGCGGATAATGGATGCTCGCGCCGATGCCGGCCCGATGCAGATGTTCCACCAGCGCGTCGCGCGCCTGCGACCGGACGACGTACAGATGATAGACGTGCCGGTTGTCGGGCAGCTCGACCGGCAGGCCGACCGGGACATCCGCCAGCAGCTCGGTATAGTAGCGTGCGGCCCGCCGCCGGGCCACGATCCACGCATCCAGGTGGGGCAGCTTGGCGTCGAGCACCGCGGCCTGGAGCGCGTCCAGGCGATAGGCCCAGCCCATCTCCGCGTGCTCGTACTTGGCGATGCGGCCGTGGTCGCGCAGCCGCCGCACGCGGGCTGCCAGCTCCGGGTTGTTGCTCGTCACCATGCCGCCGTCGCCGTAACAGCCGAGGTTCTTGCTCGGAAAGAAGCTGAAACAGGCGATGTCGCCCAGGGTTCCGCAGCGCTGCCCCCGATGCTCCGCGGCGTGCGCCTGCGCCGCATCCTCGATCACCCACAGGCCGTGCTGGCGCGCAAACTCGCCGATGGCGGCCATCTCCGCGGCCTGGCCGTACAGATGCACCGGGATGATCGCGCGCGTGCGCGGGGTGAGCGCGGCCGCAAGCTGCGTGACATCCATATTATACGTATCGGGCCGGATGTCCACAAAGACCGGCGTCGCGCCCGCCTGCGCGATCGCCTCCGCGGTCGCGTAAAAGGTGAAGGTCGTGGTGATCACCTCGTCGCCGGGGCCGACGCCGCAGGCCAGCAGCGCCAGGTGCAGCGCGGCGGTGCCCGACGCCACCCCGACGGCCTCGCGCGCGCCGATGTAGCGCGCAAACGCGGCCTCGAAGTTGCTCACCTCGGGCCCCATGATGAAGCCGGCGCTGTCCAGCACACGCTGCATGGCCGCGGTCACCTCTTCCCGGATGACCGCATACTGGGCGCGCAAATCTACGAGCGGGATCGCTTCGCTCACGAGTGCTCCTTATTCTGGCCCGCGTGGCCTAGCCCTGGCGCAACAGGCTGCGCAGGTCGCGGATTTCGCCCTCCATCTGCTCGATCTCGTCGAGCACCTGCGGCGCGACGGCCAGAAAGTCGCGCGCCCGCATGGCCTCCAGCTCGACCAGCCGGCCGCGGCGGGCGTTCAAGAGGGCCAACAGCGCGTTGCGCTCGCGCGGCTGATGCCTGGTCAGCGCCTTGCGCATCGCGGTGTCCGAGGTCTGCAACGGGGGCAGCTTATCCAACGCCTGACCCTGCATGGACAGCCAGTTCGCCAGGAACCGGTTGCCGATGGCGACCCGGTCCGCCCTGCGTCGCAGATACCCCAGGCCCTCCAGATTATACAACCGTTGTTCCATTTCGGCAGAATGGCCGTTTGCATCCGCGGCCAGGCGTTCGGGCGTGATGTCCGGGTTGCGGTGGACGGCGAGGAGGATCTGGCGGTCGGCCTCGGTGAGCAGCCGGAAGTCGTGCTCGAAGAAGCCGGCGAGGATGGAATCCACGTACAGATGTTTCTCATCCGGCGGCGCTAGCACGCCATCCTCTCGGAACAGCCGCGAGCACAGCGTCTGAAGCAGCAGCGGATGGTTGTTGGTTGCCTCGCTGATGGCGGCCACGGTGTCCGGGTCGGCCGTCACCCGGTGCTCCGGCGGCTCCTGCGCCTGCTGGATCAGCTCCACGGCCGCGTGCTGGCCCAGGCTGCCCAGGGTGTGCGACATATCGAAGCCCGCGAGAAAGGACGAGGTCGGCCAGTCGCGGCAGACGTCGTGCAGCCGATAGATCTGCCGCGTGGAGGTCATCACCACGCGCAGGCCGGCGCCCGCGGTCAACTGCTTGTGAAGCTGCTGCATGGCCTGCGGCGCGCCGCGCGCGATGTCGATGAGGACCTCGGTCTCATCGCACAACAGGAACAGCTCGCGGCCGGCTTGCAGCGCGCGCCGCCGCGCCTGCCCCAGGAAGGCGGACGCGTCCTCCGAGCCGAGCATCTTGACGGGCAGCTGGAGCGGCTCGAAGCGCTCCGGGTGGTCGCCCACCGCGTCGATCAGATAGCGGCTCAGACAGGCGAAGCTGTTGCAGCCCTGCATATCCCAGACGAGCGGGATGAACGGGCTGTCGGCGTCTTCCAGCGCGCGCCGCTCCAGCTCGCGCAGCAGCGAGGTCTTGCCGATGCGCCGGCTGCCAACCACCCAGTAGGCGCGGCCCTCCCCGTGCAGCAGGCGGTCGATGAGGGCCCTGCGCCCGTAATGCTGCCGGCCGACCACGTAAGCCCCGGTCACATATGGATTGCGCACATCCACCTCTCCAAAACCCGCCGGTTCGTAGTAAGCGCTTCAGCGCCCGGCCGAAAAACGCTGGGGCCTCGGCTCCCCCTCTCCTGAAGGCTCGCCTTCAGGAGAGGGGGATGGGGGGTGAGGCCGGGCGCCGTTGCTATTACTCCGGCACGGCCCCGCGCGCCCGCTCCAGGATCTCATGCGCCACATGCACATCCTCGAGCGTGATCTGGACGCGGCGGGCCTGCAACATATGGCCGACCGCTTCGAGCGCATATTGTTGCAGCCGGTAGGGCCGGCCCTCGGCCTGCTTCAACACGAAGTCAAGCGCATCCGGCTCCCACTCATACACCCCGCGCACCGGCTCCACGAGCAGCTCGCGCGCCCGCTCGTCGGTGAACGGGTCGAGCGGCATCTCGTTGAACAGGTTGTACCAGGGGCTCTCCATCCGATCCCATTCCTTGCTGATCTGGATGCCGGCTACCACCGCACCCAG
>MWBF01000133.1 GCA_002068935.1 Chloroflexi bacterium ADurb.Bin325 | reverse complement strand
TAGTTTCCAGTCTGCGCAGGCAGACTGCGCAAGGATAGCCGCAACTTCAGTTGCCAGGCGGGTTCATCTGGCGCAACATGAAACCGCCCTGGCAGGGGGACAATTCCAAATGTAAGCGCTACGGGAGCGCCCTGAGCGGAGGACGCAGTGCGGGCGCAGTCGAAGGGGCAGCCCTCACGCCCGCTCCTTCGACTGACCTTGCGCCGTCGGCAACGCTGGGCCGGACAACCCGCTCAGGATGCCCTGTCTCGCTTATGGGAAGTTTGTGGATTTCAGCGGCGCGTCTACGCCGCCAGATGCCCCTCTCGGTCGAGGCTGCTGAGCAACAGGTGAAAATAGACCAGGCCGGCGTAGGGCTGCCAGCGCTGCAAGACCGCCTGCACGCCGGCATAGTCGAGCTTCTCCGCCAGCCCCAGCCAGCGTCGCAGGCCGTTGACCGCGCCGGCATCGTCCGCAGGGAAGGTGTCCAGCCGGCCCAGCCCGCGCAGCAGCGCGTACTCGGCCGTCCAGCGGCCCACGCCCCACAACTGGCGCAGCCGGCCCTGCACCACGTCGCCGGCCTCCCCCGTCAGCCCCTCCAGATCCAGCTCCGCCCGCATGATCGCGGCCGCCAGCTCCGTCAGGGCGCGCACCTTCTGGCGGCTGAACTGCATGGCGCGCCACGCCTCCGGCGCGACCGCGGTCAGCGCCTCCGGCGCGGGCAGCCCGAAGGCCGGGCCGTCCTCTTCGCCGGCGACGGCCGGCCCGCATGCCTCGGCCAGCCGGTTCAACAGTTGCAGGCCCAGGGTCAGGGTGATCTGCTGGCACGCGATGGCGTTGACCAGACACTCGTAGAGGGTGGGGAAGCGGGGCGGCTTCAGGCCGCGGAAGCGCGCGACCAGCGGCCCAAGCTGCGGATCCGGGGCCGCGAGGGCATAGAAGTCAGCCAGGTCGCGATGGATGTCCAGGGTGTGCGCGAGGGTTCGCGCCGCGGCGGCCGCGGCGTCAGCCGTGACCGCCGGGCCCGTCAGCGTGGCCTGAAGCTGCGGCGCTTCGGCCGGCCCGGTCTGGACGACGGCCAGCTCCGCCGGCCCGTCCGCCAGCGCCAGCACCCGCCGGTAGACGCGGCCGTCCCAGCGGTCGATGCGGTTGTGGGGACGGCGGCGCAAGGCCCAGACCGTCAGATCCAGGCGGAAGGGGGGCGTCGGCGCGAGCGAAAAGGAGATCGACTTCAAGGAGCGCGCCGAGGCCTCACCGCCACGTACCGCGCTGTAGCCCGGCCATGACCTCGAGGTGATCCGCCTCGGTAGGCGACGGCGTCACCACGTGCAGGAGCACCAGCCGCGTCTCGGCCCGGATGCCGCGGGCCTCGCCCGCCGGCACGAAGGCGATCGCGCCCGGCCCGATGTCCGTCTCATGTTCGCCCGCGACGAGCTGCCCCTTGCCCTCCAACACGGCCAGGGTCAGATCCACGCCCGGCCGGTGCACGGGGATGAACTGGCCCGGCTCGAAGCAGGCCAGGATGACCTTGGCGTGCTGGTTCCCCGCCAGCATCAACGGGTTGAAATGCTCCGGCCGGTAGGCCGTCGCCTCCTGATACGACTTCCAGAACTCAGCCATACTACGCCTCCTCTGCAAACCAGGATCGATCCAGGCCGCGGACAAGCGACGCCGCCTGCGCCGGGCAACGGGGCCGGACGCACGACGCCGCGTGCACGGCCGGAAACGCCGAAGCGATCACGCAGTCTTTCCCGACGGCTGGATCGCCTGCTGTAGCTCGTCGACAAAATGCGACAGATGAACGTCGTAGACCGCTGCGACGTCGGCCAGGGTCTCGAAAGGCGACATGAAACAGCCCACGCAGGCCATCTGATGACGCAGAAACACGGGGATCGTCTGGGGCCAGCGCGCCAGCAGCTCAGCCACGGTCAGTTCAGCCAACATGGCGTCTTCCATCCCAACCTCCAACTGTCGCCAGTATATCTGGCGGCGCGGCCCGCGTCTTTGCGCTGGCGCAAGCAGTCCGCCGCGCGCGCCGGCGTCCGTTCGGCCAATAGAGCGCCGATCGGACGGTATTTGTGAACAAGCTTGCTGAAATCCGGCCGGCGCGGTGATATCGTCGAGCGATAGTTGATACGACAGGGGCCTTTGCGGGCGTCTACAGGCCCGGCCCCAATGAAACCATAGAGGGAAGGTCAAAGCATGAAAGCCTACAAGTATCTGATCATCGGAAGCGGCATGACCGCCGACGCCGCCGTGCGCGGGATTCGGGAGATCGACCCCGACGGCTCGATCGGCATGATCGGCGCGGAGGCCGACATGCCCTACAGCCGCCCGCCGCTCTCCAAGGGGATGTGGAAGGGCCGGCCTTTCGAGAAGATCTGGCGCAAGACGGACAAGTTCAACGTAGACTTTCATCTCGGCCGGCGCGCGGTCGAGCTCGACCCGGCCGCCCGCCGCGTTCGCGACGATCAGGGCGAGGAATACAGCTACGAGAAGCTGCTGCTGGCCACCGGCGGGACGCCCGCCCGGCTGCCGCTGGGCGAGGGGCAGATCATCTACTATCGCACGCTCCAGGATTACCAGCGCCTGCGCGGCCTGGTCGAGCAGGGCGAGCGGTTCCTGGTGATCGGCGCGGGCTTCATCGGCTCCGAGATCGCGGCCGCGCTGAACATGCAGGGCAAGCAGGTGGTCATGGTCTTCCGGGGCGCGGCGATCGGCGACAACGTCTATCCGCCCGACCTTTCGCAGTTCCTGGGCGACGTCTACCGGCAGAAGGGAGTGGAGCTCGTGCCGACCGACGAGGTGGCGAGCATCGAGAGCGTCGGCCAGCGCCTCAAGGTCGAGACCCGCGGCGGGCGCACCTTCGAGGTGGATGGTGTGGTGGCCGGGCTGGGGATCCGCCCCAACGTGGAGCTGGCGAAGTCCGCCGGCCTGCGGGTCGAGAACGGCATCGTCGTGGACGACCACCTGCGCGCCTCCGCGGCGGACGTTTATGCGGCGGGCGACGTGGCGCTGTTCCCGCACCCGACCCTGAACAAGATGGCCCGTATAGAGCACGAGGACAACGCCCTGAGCATGGGCAAGCAGGCCGGGCGCAACATGGCCGGCGCGGACGAGGCCTACACGCACACGCCGTTCTTCTACTCCGACCTGTTCGAGCTGGGCTACGAGGCGGTCGGGGAGCTGAGCAGCAAGATGGAGATGGTGTCCGACTGGCAGGAACCCTTCCAGAAGGGCGTGATCTACTATCTCACCGACGGCCGCGTGCGCGGGGTGTTGCTCTGGAACGTGTGGGGCAAGGTCCAGGATGCGACCGACCTGCTGGCCGAGGCCGGGCCGTTCACCGCGAGCGACCTGATCGGAAGGATCACCGAGTAGACGATCATGGACACGCACCCTGTCGCGAACAAAGAGGAGCAGCGCCGGAAGGCCGAGCAGTTCCGCGGCCTGCACCGCGGCGCGCGCATCCTGGTCCTGCCGAACGCGTGGGACGCCGCCTCCGCCAAGGTGTTCGAGCGGGCCGGCTTCCCCGCGGTCGCGACGACCAGCGCGGGCATCGCCAACGCATACGGCTATCCCGACGGCGAGGTGATGCCCCGCGCCGAGATGTTGGAGGCGGTCGGCCGGATCGCCAGGGCAGTGGCGCTGCCGGTCACCGCGGACATGGAGATGGGGTTCGGCCACACGCCCGACGAGATCGCCGAGACCGCGCGGCTCACGCTGGAGGCCGGCGCGGTCGGGCTGAACCTCGAGGACGGGACGCGGGACGAATCCCGGCCGCTGGCAGATCTGGCCCTCCAGGTCGAGCGGATCCGGGCCGTCCGACAGGCCGCGGAGCAGTTCGGCGTGCCGCTGGTCATCAACGCGCGCACCGATGTCTACCTCAGGCTGGACAGGCAGGACCCGACGCGGCTGGCGCAGGCCATCGAGCGCGGCAACGCCTACCGCGCCGCGGGCGCGGACTGCATCTTTGCGTTTGGCGTGGGCGACCGACAGACCATCGCCGCGCTCGTCCGCGAGATCGCCGCGCCGATCAACATCCTCGCGCACTACGGCGGTCCGACGATCGCCGAGCTGGAGGAGCTCGGCGTGGCGCGCGTCACCTTCGGCTCGACTCCCATGCGCGCCACGATGTCGCTCGTCGGCAGGATCGCCGAGGAGCTGAAGCAGGCCGGCACATACAGCTTTGGGCAGGGGGTCGTGTCGTACGCCGAGGTGAACAGCTACTTCGAGCATTAGCGCCTTCCGAACAATCGGCCGGAGCGCCTTTCGGACCGGCGCATACAGATAGGAGACGAGATGACAGGCGGGATTCCTGAACTATGGGAATGGGCCGAGTACTACTGACCCTGGTGCTATGTTGCAGCCGTGCGTCTGCACAAGATCGCGCCCGAATATGAGGGCCGCGTCCGGCTGGTGGAGCGTGCGTTCCCGTTGGAGGTCTACGGCAGCGGGCCGGCCGACCGCCAGCTTCTGGAGGCGGAGATCTGGCTGGCCGCGTTGCAGGAGCCGGAGGCGGTCTTCCGGCCTTTCGGCGACGAGTGGCCCACGACGACGCTGCCCGCGTTCGAGGCCGCCTGGTGCGCCGCTCAACAGGGCGAGCAGGTCGGCCGCGACTTCGACCTGCGCATCCGCCGCGCGTTCTTCGCCGAGGGACGCAACATCGGGCGGCGCGAGGTCATGTTCGACCTGGCTCGCGAGGCCGGGCTGGACATGGCGCATTTCGCCCGCCGCTTCGACGACGGCACGGCCCGCGCGGCCGTGCTGGCGGAGGGGAAGCTGGGCCGGGAGAAGTTCGGCGTGCGCGGCACGCCGCTCCCCATGTTGGGCGACGGCACGCGGCTCCGCCATCAGATGGCCTACCCGACCATCCGAAACGGCAGGGTCATGGGCATCGGGAAGCTGCCCTGCTACGGCGAGGAGTGCTACCAGGCCACGCGCGAGCTCTTCGAGCTGGCGTTGAGCCATGCAGCGCAGCAGGACGCTCCGGGATGAGCGGGCGGCGGGTCTCCGGCTGAGGGCCGACAGCGACGCGCGATGGACGAGACAGGTCTGACCATCTGGACGATCGGGCACTCCTCCCGGCCCCTCGCCGAGTTCCTGGCGCTGCTCGCGGCCAACACGATCGAGGCCCTGGCCGATGTGAGGCGCTTTCCGGGCTCGCGCAAGCACCCACAGTTCAACCAGGCCGCGCTGCGCGATGCGCTCCAGCAGGCCGGGATCGAGTACGCGCCGCTGCCGGAGCTCGGCGACCGGCGGCGGCCGCGGCCCGACTCGCATAACACGGCCTGGCGCAACGAGTCGTTCCGCGGCTATGCGGACTACATGGAGACGGAGGAGTTCCGCGCCGGGATCGAGCGCCTGCTGGAGCTGGCCCGCCGCAGACGGACGGCCGTGATGTGCTCGGAGGCGGTCTGGTGGCGCTGCCATCGCGGGCTGATCGCCGACTATCTGAAATCGACCGGCGTCTGCGTGCGCCACATCATCTCCGGGTCGCACAGCGAGACCCACCCGTATACGTCCGCGGCCCACATCGAGGACGGCAGGCTATCGTACTCCTCGGAGGAATAAGAATCCATCCGGACCGGCTCTGGCCGGGCCAGGGGGCGCGGTCGGAGGCCGGCCCCGACATTTTTCGGACGGACTATAAGCACCGGAGGCGCTCATGGCGGAGAAGTTCAAAGTCGGCGACCATGTGACCTGGAACTCGGAGGCCGGCTGGGTTAGCGGCCGGATCATCGAGGTCCACACGCAGGACGTCGTCTACAAGGGATACACCCATCACGCCAGCCCGGACAGCCCGCAGTATGCGATCAAGAGCGACAAGACCGATCACATCGCGCTGCACAAAGGCTCCGCGCTGCGCAAGATAGAGGACTGAGCGCCGCGACGATCCCGGCGGGCGCGCTATGCGTCGGCGTCCGGCCCGCGCAAGATCCGCAAAAACGTATCCTGCACCGCGGGCGCGCAGAGCGCGATCACGCGGTCGCCGACGCGCATCTGGGTGTTGCCGCGCGGCACAAGCGTGTGCTCCCCGCGGCGGATCGCCACGATCACGCACTGGTCGGGCAGGTCCAGCTCGCGGATGGACTTGCCCGCGCCGCGGTCGTGCTCGCGCAGATCCAGCTCCAGCAGCTCGGTCCGCGTCGCCGCCTCCATCCGCAGCCGCTCGTGATGGCCCTGGCTGGACTGATGATCCAACAGGGCGTTCGAGTATGCGCTGACGATATCGGCGCGGCGCATCAGCCCCAGCACGCGGCGCGGGTTGCGCCGGTCGATGACGGGCAGCCGGCCCACATCCTTCATGCCGAAGTGGCGCATCGCCTCCTCGAGCGTATCGTCGGGGAAGACCGTCGTCACGTCGAGCGTCGTGATCTCGCCGACCGTGCGGGCGCGTTCTTTTTGCGTAAACATGCGCGCCACGTCGGCCAACGTGACCACGCCGTAGAGCTCGTCCGCGTCGTCCAGGACGACGAAGCCGTGATGGTTGGTCGCATCGAACGCCTCGATCAGCGCAGCCAACGGGTCGCTCGCATGCATCAGCGTCAGTTCCTTAACCGGCGTCATCGCATCGCCCACCAGCAGCGTGCGCATCAGGTTCACGTCCCCGTCCTTCTTCAGATCGACCCCGCGCTGCTTGAGCTTGAACGTGTAGACGCTCTCCTTCTGCAACACCTGGACGATCAGCGTGCTCTCGACGACCGCAAACATGAGCGGCAGGACGATGCGATAATCCTGCGCCATCTCGAACGGCAGCATCAGCCCGGTGATGGGCGCGCGCACCGCGCCGGCCAGCACCGCGCCCATGCCGACCAGCGCATACGCCGGCGGCGACGCGATGTGCTGCCCGAAGATCGACTGGGCGGCCTGGCCGAAGCCCGCGCCGAGCATCGCGCCGAGAAACAGCGACGGCGCAAACAGCCCGCCCTGGCCGCCCGAGCCGATGGTGAGCGGCGTGGCGACGAGCTTGAGCAGCACGAAGGAGAAGAGCACGAGCGCGCCGGTCACGTTGCCCTTCATCACGTTGTCGATCGCCTGATAGCCCGGCCCCATGATGGTGGTTGAGCCGAAATAGGCCAGCACGCCGACCGCCAGGCCGCCGATGCCGGGCTTGAGCCAGGCCGGCGCGCGCAACTCCCGGAACCAGGCCTCGCTGCGCGCCATCAGAAAGACGTAGAGCGCGGCGACCACCGCGGCGAGCACGCCCAGGAGCATGTACAGCGGGAGCTCCGCCAGCGCGCGAAACTCGTAGCGCGGGATGCCGAACGCGGGCGCGTTGCCCAGGATGCTCTGGCTGGTGACCGTGCCCGCGACCGCGGCCAGCACGACCCAGCCGATGGACGCGCCGGAGAACTCGCCGAGGATGATCTCGATCGCAAAAAAGACGCCGGTGATCGGCGCGTTGAACGCCGCGCTGATGCCCGCGGCCGCGCCGCAGCCGACCAGCGTCCGCACGCGCGCGGTCGACAGCTTCAGGCGCCGCGCGATCTGCGAGCCGAGCGTCGCGCCGATCTGGACGCTGGGGTCTTCCGGCCCGGCCGAGCCGCCGAAGCCGACCGTCAGGACCGCGCCGACGACGCGTGCGATGCTGCCGCGCAGGCTGATGCGCCCGCCGTGCAGCGCGACCGCCTCCATGATGCCCGCCACGCCGATGCCGATCTCGTCGCGCGGCCTGGCAAAGTGCAGCCAGAGCGCGGTCAGCAGCGCGCCGAGCGCGGGCAGCGCGAGGATCATCCATGAGTGGCGGCCGCCGAGATCGAGCACCGCGAACTCGAAGAGCGCATCCAGGGCGCGGCGGAAGAGCGCGACGCTCAGGCCGGTCGCTGCGCCGGCGCACACTGCGAGCAGCAGCATGACAACAGCCTCGTACGACCACACCCGGTCGACGTAATTGGCGAGGCCCATGCGCGCGGCGCGATGCGAGGTGCGTTGTCTCATCCGGTTGAACATGCAGGGGAGTTTACCATGTTCGGCGCGCCTGAAAAAATGGCGGCGCCCAGGGCGCGGGACGTCCGCCGGGCCGGCCAACGCACGAATGTGACGTCGCGCACGCGAATTGAGCGGCCCTGGCGGCGTGTAAACAGGTGTTGACTACCGGCGGCCGTCGGTGTAGACTGACGGCGGGTTCGTGTAATCTGAATCCGAAGATGACCGGAGGTGTCTACGATGACGACGGAGTTCATCTTTCGATTGATTCTTGCTGGAATACTTGGGGCCGTCATCGGATTGGAGCGCGAATACCGGGCCAAAGAAGCCGGCCTGCGGACACACTTCCTGGTCACTCTGGGCAGCGCGCTGATCATGATCGTCTCGCAGTGGGGCTTCCAGACGTCCGCGGGGGTCGCCGGAACCCGCCCGGCGGATGTCGCGCGCGTGGCCGCCCAGATCGTCAGCGGGATCGGCTTTCTCGGCGCGGGCGCGATCATCATGCAGCGGGGCTCCGTGCGGGGCTTGACGACCGCGGCCGGCCTGTGGGTCGCCGCGGGGATCGGCATGGCCGTCGGCGGGGGGCTGTACGTCGTCGGCTGCACGACGACGCTGCTGGCGCTGGTCGGCCTGGAGGTGTTTCAGCCGCTGCTGCGCAAGGTCAAATCCCGATATGTGACGCTGATCTTTACGACCTTCCAGCGCGAGGCCCTGGTCAAGGTGCCCGACGCCCTCAACCGGCACGGCTACAAGGTCATCGATTATTCCGTGACCAGCGAGGGCGCGGGGGCCACGCGACATCTGCATGTGCAGATGACCATCCTGGTATCCGCCAAGGACGCCGAATATCATCTGATCTCGTTCCTGCAGCGGTTCCCCGATATCGCCATCGAGCTGCTCGAATGATCCCGCGGCCGCACAGAGAAAAGGAGCAAACCCATGAAAAGGCTCGTTCGACCGCTATCCCTGGCGCTCATCGCGCCGATCATCCTTTTGGGCGGCTGCGTTCCGCCGCCGGTGGCCGCCCCCGCGGCCGTCCCTGTCACATCCGCGCCGCCGGCCGCAGCGCCGACCGCGACAGCCGCAGCGCCGACCGCGACAACCGCAGCGCCGGCCGAACCTACCGCCAGCCCCGCGCCGGCGCTGCCTGAGCCGGCGGACAACCAGCCGCTCTCGGCCATCCTGAGAATGGTGGAGGAGCGCCAGCCGGGGAGCATCGTCGAGGCGGAGCTCGAAGACGGCCTGTGGGAGGTGAAGGTCTGCGACGCGGACGGCTGCCAGAACCTTTACCTCAATCCGCGCAGCGGAGAGGAGGTGCGCCGGCGGAAGGCCGGCTTCGCCGAAGCGCCGCCAGCAGGCGCGCTGCCGCTTTCGGTGATCGTTCAGTCCGTAGAGGCTCTGGGGCTGGGGTTCATCGAGGAGGTCGAGTTCGACGACGGCGCGTGGGAATTCGAGCTGCACAAGGACGGCCGCGAGACCAAGCTGATCGTGGATCCGCTGACCGGGGAGCAGCGCGCGAGACGGGGCCACTGACGCGTCCCGACCAGCATAGCCCCCGTTATTTGACATACATCATACATTCGGGTATATCATAACCTGATATGCTTTTTCACCTTTGAGATACAAAGGTGCATGGAACTGTCAAGGAGTAAGGTTAACACAATGAAGAAGGCTGCAATTGCCAACAGCACGAAATTCTCTGTGATCTTCGAGATGCCGGCGGAGCTCGAGGCGGAGAGCCTGGTTGTGGTCGGGGACTTCAACAACTGGGACGAGAGCGCCGCCCCGCTGCAGCGGCGCAAGGACGGCGTCTGGACCAAGAACCTCCGGCTGGAGCCGGGCCGCTATCGGTACCGCTACCTGGCCGACGGCAAGGTGTGGCACAATGACCCGGCCGCAGACGCGTACGAGGCCTCCGGCTTCGGCGAGGA
>MWBF01000132.1 GCA_002068935.1 Chloroflexi bacterium ADurb.Bin325 | reverse complement strand
GCATGGCGGGCGAGGGCGGCGCCCACGGCAGCCCTGTGTCGTCGAACCACATGCGCCGCTGCCAGCCCGCCATCGGGACGACGTCCAGCTCCGCGCCGAGCGCGCAGCGATCGTTCATGTAGCGCGCCAGCTCGCCGACCGTGAGGCCGTGCCGGACGGGGATGGGCAGGATGCCGACAAACGATTCCAGCCCAGGCCGGATGCGCGGCCCCTCCACCGCCGCGCCGTTGATGGGGTTGGGCCGATCCAGCACCACCACGCGCCGGCTCGCGCGGGCCGCGCCGCGCAACAGATAGTACAGCGTGCTGATGAAGGTATAGAAGCGCGCGCCGACATCCTGCATGTCGAACAGCAGCACGTCGACCCCGGCCAACATATCGGGGGTCGGCTCCTTCGTGGCCCCGTAGAGGCTGAAGACCGGCAGGCCGCTGCGCGGATGCACCGCATCCGCCACGGCCGCGCCGTCCGCGGCGGAGCCGTCGAAGCCGTGCTCGGGGCCGTACAGCGCGGTCAGCCGCGCGTCCACGGCCAGCAGCGCATCGAGCGTGGAAGTCAGGTCCGGCAGCACTGCGGCCGGGTGCGACACCAGGCCGACCCGCGCCCCGCGCAGCCACGCCGGCGGCTCGCGCAACAGTCGAACGATGCCTGTCTCGATCATGGCGTCCTCCGCTTCGGATCCGGCTCGCCCCGGTCTGGCAGCGCGGGGCCTGCCGGTCAATCGGCCGCGCGCTGTAACAGCAACCCCCAATGGCCGCACGAGTGCAGGCA
The DNA here is from genome assembly GCA_002068935.1 of Chloroflexi bacterium ADurb.Bin325. Lineage (GTDB taxonomy): Bacteria > Chloroflexota > Anaerolineae > CG2-30-64-16 > CG2-30-64-16 > MWBF01. The sequence continues at coordinate 9,176 of MWBF01000132.1, read as the reverse complement.
TTCTGAGCGGAGGGTGTTGCACCGCAACGCCCGCAGCCGAAGAACGCCTGCACGGCCTCCATCCTTCGGCTGCGCCCGCCTCAGCCAGGCTTTGCCTGGCCAGCGGCGTCCTCCGCTCAGGATGCCCCGCTCGCTTCGGCGTCTGAAATCCCTGGCGCTGTAACCATCGCGCGGCTGCTGCATCTACATCCCTGGGAGGGCAAGATGAGCTACCATTTTACCAAGACCGTACAGATGACGTTCGACGAGGCGATTGCCAGGGTGACCGAGGAGCTCAAGCAGGAAGGGTTCGGCGTCCTGACCGAGATCGACGTGAGGGCGACGCTCAAGAAGAAGCTCGACGTCGATTTTCGCAACTATCGCATCCTGGGCGCGTGCAACCCGCCTTTCGCATATCGCGCCTTGCAGGCCGAGGACAAGATCGGCACGATGCTGCCGTGCAACGTGATCGTCCAGGAACATGCGCCCGGCCAGGTCGAGGTATCCGCGGTGGATCCCGTGGCGTCGATGGCCTCGGTCCCGAACAGCCGGTTGGGCGAGGTCGCCGACGAGGTGCGCAGCCGCCTGCAGCGGGTCATCGAACGCGTCTGACCAGCCCGGTTCGTAGTGGGCGCTTCGATGCCTGTGGCGAATGGGGCGCTAAAGCGCCTACTACAAACGCCGCTGCGCCAGAGGGCACGGTCAGAGACCGGCCCCAGCGTCGTGCCACAGGTTCGTAGTGGGCGCTTAAGCGCCTGTGGTGGACGGCGCGCTCAAGCGCCCACTACGAACGCTTGCGCGTATATCCCCACACGGCCAGCGCGCCAAACACCAGCGCGGGCAGGAGGATCAGGCCCGCCTCCGGGCCGAACGGCCCGCCCGTCCATAGCTCCGGGCCGAGCTGCGTCTGGCGGATGAACACGGTCGTGGTCAGCCCGCTGACCGGGAACCCGAAGACCACCCCCTCGAAGATGTTCCAGCCGATGTGCGCGCCGACCGGCAGCCACAGCCCGCGCGACGCCACCGCTGCATAGGCAAACCACAGCCCGCTGGCAAAGAGGCCCGCGGTGCTGAGATAGGAGGCCGACGGATTGCCGGCGTGCAGCAGGGCAAAGGCCACGCTGGTGATGAGCACGGCAAGGCCGCGGTTCAGCCCCTCCGACAGGTTAACCAGCCAGTAGCCGCGGGTGAGCAGCTCCTCATACCAGCCCACCATCAGAAACGCAACCACCCAGGTCGCCGCGTCGGGCAGCCAGCCCGCCGGCGCGGACTCCCACGCATAGCCGTCGAAGCGCGCCCAGCCCAGCGTCAGCTCGCCCAGATAGATCAGCGCCATCATCGCGGCCGCGACGCCGACGCCGAACAACAGATCGCGGCCCGCGCGGCCGCGCTGCAAGCCCAGCCCGGCCATGCTCCGCCGATCGATGAAGCGCCGCGCCAGCCTCACGGAAAGGGTAACGGCCAGCAGCGTGGTGGCCGACTGGAACACCATGCCCTGAGTGCTATCGATACTGCCGACCGTGACGACCATCAACAGAACGGCGGCGAACTCGAAGAGCAGGACGAACGCGACCAGCAGGGCCAGATGCAGCGCCAGCCGCACGCCGGCCCGCGGCCGGCGCTCCTCGCGGTTCACCAGGATATCGCGCAGCTTCACCGTCAGACCTTGAGCTTCGCCCATTTGCCGCTGCGGAAGCGCAGGAACATCGCGCCCCCGCGCACCTGAAGGTCGATGCCCATCGCGATCCACGCGCCGAGCAGGCCCAGCGGCCCGGTCAGCAGCACGGCCAGCGGCAGCCGGACGAGCCACAGCCCGATCGAGGTGATGACCATCGTGGCGCGCGTATCGCCGGCCCCGCGCAGCCCGCCGGACAGCACCATGCTGGTCGCCAGCGCGGGCTGAGAGAACGCGACCAGCCGCAGCGGCCAGATGCCCAGTTGGATCACCTCGGGGTCGTCTATGAACAGGCCGAGGATGGCCGCGGCGAAGACAAAGAAGATGACGCCCATCGCGCTCATGAACAGGATCGCCATGCGCCGGGCCAGATAGCCGTCCGCGCGCGCCTGGTCGGGCCGCCGCGCGCCGAGGCCCTGGCCGACCATCGTCGTCGCTGCGATGGCAAAGCCGAAGCCCGGCATGTATGCAATCGACTCGCTCTGCAACGCCAGTTGGTGCGCGGCGTAGGCCTTCGTGCCGAGCGCCGCAACCGTGGTCACGTAGGCGGTCATGCCGAAGCGCATCAGCAGCTGCTCCGCGCCCGCGGGGATGCCGATGTTGGCGATTCGCTTCATCTGCACCATGTCGGGCAGCAGATCCGCGAGCTTCAGCCGCAGGCCGGCGCGTCCGCGCAGCAGCAGCGCCAGCACCAACAGCCCGCCCACCCCGCGGCCCGCGGCCGCGCCCATCGCGGACCCCGCGACGCCCATCGCGGGCAGCGGCCCCACGCCGTAGATGAACGCGTAGGCCACCGCGATGTTGACGATGTTGACGAAGAACATCACCATCATCGGCGAGCGGGTGTCGCCCGCGCCGCGCAGCGCGGCGTTGCCGATGAAGAGCCACGATGTCAGGATGAACGGAAGCGCCGCGATGCGCAGGTAGGTCGTGCCCGGCGCCACGACATCCGCGGGCGCACGCAGTAGGTGCATCATCGGCTCCGCAAAGGCGACGCTCAACGCGGTCCCGACGATGCCCATCACCGCGCCGACCAGATAGCCCTGGTGCAGGACCTGGTTTGCATCCTCCGGCTCGTGCGCGCCGGTATGTCGCGCGACGAGCGCGGTGACGCCCGTGGCGACCGCCGCGAAGAAGGTCGTCACGATCATGACAGCCTGGTTGGACAGGCCGACGGCCGCGACCGCGTTCGCGCCGATGTGGCCGACCATGAACGTATCGACCAGCCCCACGGTCATGTTGAGCAACTGTTCGCCGACGGCGGGCAGCGCCAGGGCAAAGACGCGGCGGTAGTCGCCCGCGCCCAGCAGCGTTCTGATGCCTCTTGCGGCCACAGACATATAGGACATTGGACTCGTCTTCCGGTGTAGTCCCCAGTTGCAAGCTGGCGGCGCTTCATTATAGGCCCGAAGGCATTGTACGACAAGTCACGATACTTTGTTCCCAGCAACCCCAAACATAGGCGCTACGGGAGCATCCTGAGCGGAGCAGCGGCTTTTTCGCTGCGCAGTCGAAGGATGCGGCGCTCCTCGAACCGCTCCGGCGTCCTTCGACTGGCCTTGCGCCGTCGGCGGCGCTGGGCCGACCACCCGCTCAGGATGCCCGCCGGCTCCGTTTCCATCTGAAACCACCGAGGCGTTGCCCGGCGTGCTTGCCCGACAGGCTGAGTGATGTTACGATAGAGACGGGACGTACAAAGTCATCCCCCTTTCAGCGGAGGTATATTACGATTCAGCGTCTGCGCCGCGTCCGCGCGGCTTACCCGCGCCAGTTCTGGATCCTCATCTTCGCCCTGCTGATCAACGGCATCGGCGGCAGCATGGTCTGGCCGTTCCTGACCATCTACATGCGCGAGCGCCTGGGCGTCCCGCTCACGGTCGTCACGTTGCTCTTCAGCGTCAACTCGCTGGCGACGCTCATCGCGGTCTCGGTCGTCGGCCCGCTGGTGGATCGTTTTGGCCGCAAGCGCGCCATGCTGTTCGGCCTCATCCTGCACAGCATCACCCTCGTCGCGATGAGCTTCACCATCAATCTGCCCATCTGGGCGATCATCATGGTCTTGCAGGGCGTCGCCAGCCCGGTCTATCGCGTGGCCGTCGACGCCATGGTGGCGGATCTGATCGAGCCGCAGCGCCGCGTCGACGCCTATGCGGCCCTGCGCATGAGCAGCAACCTGGCGATCACCATCGGCCCCGCGGTGGGCGGCTTTGTCAGCGCATTCTCCTATCGCCTGGCGTTCTTCGTGGCCGCGGGGGCCAACCTCTTCTTCGTGTTCCTGGTGATCGTGGCCGTGCAGGAGACGCTGCAACGCGCCGCGGCCGATGCGCAGGCCACGGCCGCGGCCGGCTACGGCCCGGTCCTGCGCGACCGCCGCTTCATGGCGTTCTCGGTCATCACCATCATCGCCACCATGCCCGCCGCGTTGATGATGATGCTCCTGCCTGTCTATGCGAAGGAGAACTTCGGCGTCGCGGAGGCGCAGTACGGGTTTATCATGGCCACCAACGCGGCCATGGTCGTGCTCTTCCAGATGGCCGTCTCGCGCGTCAGCCAGCGCTACCCCGCGCTGCCGGTGCTGACGCTGGGCGGGATCCTGTACGCCATCGGCACGGGCAGCGTCGCGCTGGGCCGGGGGTTCTGGGCCTTCTGGCTGAGCATGGTGGTGATGACGGTCGGCGAGCTGCTGCTCGTCCCCACGGCCACCGCGCTGGCCGCAAACATGGCGCCCGCGGACATGCGCGGCCGCTACATGGGCGTCTATAGCCTCGGCTGGGGCGTCGCCTCCGGCATCGGCCCGGTCATCGGCGGCATGCTCAACGACACGATCGCGCCCGCCGCGACCTGGCTGGCCGGGCTGGGCTTCGGGCTGCTCTCCGCCGCGGGCTATGCGTGGATGGGGCTGCGCCGTTCCGCGAGCCCGGGCCGTCGCGCGGGCGCTGAATATGCGAAATCGGCCGAATAGCTGATGCAAACACGGCTTGCGCAGACCCAGCCCCGCGAGGAGGGCTGATGCCCCGGCTGGAGGCGGTCTTCTTCGACAGCGGCGACACGCTCCTGCGCGTCTTCCCCTACGCCGGCCGCATGGCGGACTGGCCGGAGGTGGCCGCGGTGGACGGCGCGGCGGAGGCGCTGCTACAGCTCCGCGGCCGATACAGGCTGGCCGTCCTGTCGAACGCGCAGGACAGCCGCGCGGCCGACATGGCCGCGGCCATGCGCCGCGCCGGGCTGGACTACCTCTCGACCTGCATCACGGCGCGCGACATCGGCGCGCTCAAGCCGGATCCCGCCTTCTTCCGCGCCGGCTTGCAGGCCCTCGACGTCCCCGCGGATCGGACGGTCATGGTCGGCGATTCCTACGCGGCCGATGTCCTGGGCGCGCGGGCCGCGGGGCTGCGCGCGGTCTGGTACAACCCGCGCGGCGGCCCCTGTCCCTCCGCGCACCCGGCCTACGACGCGACGGTGTCAGACCTGCGCGACCTGCCCGCGGTCCTGGCCGCGGCGTTCCTGCCCGACGCGGCCACGTGTCTCGCCTGGCTGGCCCAACAGGGCGCGTCCGCCGACCTGACAACGCACGTGCGGCTGCTGGCCGCCGCGGGCGAGGACGTGGACCCGCTGCTGGCCCACCGCGGCGGGTTGCTGCACGACCTGGCGAAGGTGAGCGCCGCGGCGCGGGGCGTCTCGCACGAGCTCGAGGCCGGCCGCCTGCTGCGCGAGCGCGGACAGCCCGCGCTGGCGCGCATCGCCGAACGCCATCCGGTATGGGCCCCGCTCACCGCCGACCTGCGGCCAACAACCTGGGAAGAGAAGCTGGTCTATTACGCCGACCGGATCTCCGGGCCGACAAAGATCGTCTCTATCGAGGAGCGGCTGGCCGAGATGCTGGCGCGGCGGCGGGAACGAAACGCCGCCGCGGCCGCATACGGGGCCGCCGCCCATGCCGTGGAGCAGGAGATCGCCCGTCGCCTGGGGCTGACGGCGGATGATATAATGGCCTGGCTGAGAAACGTGATCGACGATCCTGCTGGCTGAATCGGAGACAGAGCATGAATATCCGGTCTTCCGTAGTTCTGATAACACTGATCCTGGCCCTTGTAGGGGCGCAGGCATCGACGCGCGGCGTCAACGGCCAGACGTCCGCCGTCCCGCCCCAGGAGGCGGCGACGTTCGATATCGGGGTGCCCGCGGGCGACGCCTACCAGCCGTTGAGCGCGGTCGTGGACGCGGCGCGCGGGCGGGCCTACGTCTATCACGCCGACTCCGCGGAGCGCCGGCCCGTCATCTCGGTCATCGACCTGGCCGCCGGGGAGGTGCAGCGCGTCATTCGGCTGAGCGCGACCGCGGCCGGCGGGCGGGGCAGCCTGCTCCTGGCCGCGTCCGGCCAGCTCCTGCTCGTGGATGCGGAGCGCCGGGAGCTGTGGAGCGTGAACCCCGACCGGGGCATCCTGGCCTCGCTCCTGTCCGACGTGCAGGACGCGGCGCTCAGCCCCGACGGCCGCACGCTCTACGTCACGGGCCCGTCCGGGCTGGCCGCATACGGGCTGGCTGACCTGGCCGCGCGGCGCGCGGCCATCTGGGAGACGGCGGGCCGGTTCGACCGCCTGGCGGCCAGCGCCGAACAGGTTGTCGTGCTCGACCGCAGCGCCGCGGGGCAGCGCGACCTGGTCGCGTTGGACGCCGCGACCGGCGACGAGATCGCGCGCGTCGCGCTGTCCGACGACCCCGTCGCGCTGTCGGCCGGGCCTGACCGCACCTGGGCCGCGATCATGGCCGGCAGACGGAGCTCGCTGCGGCTGTTCGACGCCGCGCTGAAACAGACCCATGAGGCCGCGATCCCCTACGCCAGCGACCTGTCCTACGACGCCCCGCGCGAGCGCTATCTGCTGGAGGGCTTCCGCGCGACCGCCGATCGCGGGGAGAACGTCATCCTCGGCTTTGCCGCGCGCGACCTGACGCCGGCCGGCGAGCGCGCATGGCCGGGCGCGGCCGCGCCGGGCCTCTTCCTGAACTGGGGCACGGATCGGCTCCTCGGCTACACGCGCTACGGCAGCGCGCGGCTGGTCGTGCTGGACGCCCAGTTGAAGCCCGTCAGCCGCGTAATCACCGGCGTGCGCGCCCTGGACATGGCGCTCGACGACGCCGCGGGCCGCCTCTACGTGGCCGACGACCACGATCGGGTGCACGTCATCGGGCTGCCGGACGGCCGGGAGATCGGCCTGTGGGAGGGCGGCCCGCCCCTGGCGCTCGATGTCGCGCACAAGCGGCTCTACGTCGACCGGCCCGACGGCGTGGTCGCGCTCGACGAACGGGGCGCGGTCGCGGCCCGCTTCCCGCAGCACGGCTACCCCGCGCCGGACCCGCAGCGCGACCTCGTCTATATCGTCGCCAGCGGCGTGACGCTGTACGACCTGGCCGGAACGCGGGTCGGCACGCTGCCCAGCACCTTCCCCAGGGCCGGCGGCCTCGTCCCCAACGTCTATGCGCAGGCCGCGCGCGTCAACCCGGTCAGCGGCCATCTCGCCGTCGTCATCAACAACGGCGTGCCCGGTTCCAACAACAGCTCGTTCCTCCGCATCTACCCGCCCAGGGTGGACGCGCCGACCGCGCCGCCGGGCGTCGTCAGCTTCGTGACCGACATCGCCTTCGGCCCGACCGGCAACGTCTACGTCGCCTACAGCCCCACCAAGAACATGGACGCGCTACAGTTGCTCGACCGCACGGGCCGGGAGCTGCGCCGCCTGGCCGGGCGGACGGGCCAGATCGCGCTCGACCCCATCGCGGGCCGCGCCTATCTGCTGACCGAGGGGCTGGTCACGCGCATCGACCCCGACACGCTGACGCCCGTCGAGTTCTGGCAGGGGCCAGACGACCTGGAGCGGATGGTGTTCAGCCCCCGCCGCGCGGCGTTTTATGTCTACGGCAGCGCCCCCGTCATCCGCGCGCTCCCGCTGGCGGATCTGAAGCCCGTCGACATGGCCCCCCGGCCCGGCGCGCCGCCCAGGGATGCCAGCCTCCAGTCGCTGGCAGCGACGAGCGACGGCCAGGGAAGCTGGCTCATCGCCAACTACGGCAGCGGGCTTTATCGCACCCGCGACGGCCGACGCTGGGAGGAGCTGCCCGTCGGCACGATGGCAAGCTGGGGCGACGTGACCGTCGCCGACAGGGGCGTGCTCTTCTGGACGGGCCAGGGCGCGTACGGCGGCGACGGCGTCTGGCGCAGCACGGACGCGGGCGCGACATGGCAGTTCCTGGGCGACGGGCTGGGCGACCTCCGCCCGACCGACGGCGTCGCGGCGGATCGCGCGGATCGCGCCTATGTCGCCGACCGCGCGCTGGGCCTGCTCCGGTGGGAGCCTCTCCGCCGCCGGTGGGAGGCGATATCCCCGCGGCCGGAGGCGGCCAGCGACGTCGGCAAGCTCATCCTTGCGCCCGGCGGGCAGGAGCTTTTCCACAGCGCCTGGGAGACGCTGCGCAAGAGCACGGACGGCGGCCGCACCTGGCAGGAGCTCGAGCCGCCGGCCGCCTCCGGCAGCATCATCGGCTTCTCCGGCGCTTACACCGCCACCCGGACCCTGTTCGGCATGTGGGGCGATGCGGGCCAGGAGCTGATGCGCTCGACCGACGGCGGAACAAGCTGGTCGCCGCTCGACCTGGGGCTGGATCTAAGCAGCGACTACTACCCGCCCGACATCGCGTCCGCGGGATCGGACATCTATCTGCTGGCGCGGCCCTATGCGGACGGGCCGAGCGTGCTCCTGCGCTCGACCGATGGCGGCGATACCTGGCAGCAGGCGCTGGATGCGGACACCGATGGCGTGCAGCGCATCGCAGTCGCGGCCGACGGCGCGCTGTGGGCCGGCGGATCCGCGGGGCTGCGCGCGCTCGACCCCGTGCGGATCGCGTGGGGCGCGGCCGCAACGCCCACCGTCGCGGCCAGCAGCCTGCCGGCCAGCGCGGCGACGCCGCAGCCCACGTTTGCGGCCTGCACGCAGCCGCTCGATGCGACGGACGCGGCGACGGCCAGGCTGGAGCCGAAGCTGGGCTGTCCGACCGGCCCGGCGCAGGCGCTCGACATGGCGCGGCAGCGCTTCGAGCGGGGCCAGATGTTCTGGCGCGCGGACGCCGCCGTCATCTATGTGCTGGACGCCGCCGGGACATGGCAGGGGTTCGCCGACAGCTTCCGCGAGGGCCAGCCGGAGAGCGATCCGCGACTGACCCCGCCGGCCGGCCGCTGGCAGCCGATACGCGGGTTCGGCAAGGTCTGGCGCGAGCAGCCCGGCGCGGCCCGCGCGGCGATCGGCTGGGCCACCGAGGCGGAGCGCGGCGCGCCCGGCGTCGTACAGGACTGGGACGGCGGCGTGGTCATCCGCATGGACGCCGCGACCTTCATCCTCCTGGCCGACGGGACCTGGCGCATGCAGTAGAGGCCGCGGCCCTGTCCGACAGGACAGTTTCATGTTGCGCCAGGTGAACCCGCCTGGCAACTGAAGTTGCGGCTATCCTTGCGAAGTCTGCCTGCGCAGAC
>MWBF01000131.1 GCA_002068935.1 Chloroflexi bacterium ADurb.Bin325 | reverse complement strand
CCGCGCGCGCCCGTGCACGCGGCGTCGCGCTCCGCCATGTTTCATTCCATGTTTTCGGCGGGACCGCCGCGCGCGCCCGTGCACGCGGCCCGGCCGCAAGCTTGGAAGTCCGCGGCCTGGCAGTCGGAAGCCCGGCGCGAGATGGAACAGGCGGCCGCGCTGCTGGTCAGTCCCGCGGGCGATCCGGCGGCGGAATACCTGCTGCGACGGGGCCTGCGGCCCGAGACGTGGGAAGCCTGGGGCCTGGGCTATACCCTGGCGGCCTGGGATAACCGGCTCAAGGCGGCCCGGCCGGCGATCCTCATACCCTGGCAGTATCGCGAGGTGACCGCGCTCAAGTATCGCTTTCTGACTGTGCCCGCGGGCGGCCTGCGCTACACGAGTAAGGCCGGCTCGGAACATATCGCGTTCGGGCTGAACCTGGCGGGCGGGCACTACGCTACGCTATGGCTGGTAGAGGGCGAGCTAAACGCTGTTTCCCTCTGGCAGGCCCTGCGCGAGGCGCACATGGTCAACTTCGATGTACTGTCGTTTGGCGGCGAAAGCAAGGCCACGCGCTTGGATCCGGCGCTGCAACGCTGGGCCGGCCGCTATCAGCAGGTCATTGTTTGGGCCGACGAACCGGCCAAAGCCGCGGCGGCTATGGCAGCGATCCCCGGCGCGTTCGGGCTGCGCTCGCCCGTGGTGGACGGTCGCAAGCTGGACGCCAACGAGCTGCTGCTATTGGGCGGCCTGGCCGATTTTGCGCGGGCCGCGTGGGCAAGGTTCGACCAAGACCCGGCGCATGTTGCGCGGATCCGCGCGGAGCTCGAGGGGGCCGGGTGGGGCGGGTTAGCGCCGTCACTTTGAGGGTTTAAGGGGGGGCAGGAATAGCAAACAGACGAGCGCCTGGAAGCGGCACGAACGACGCGTCGCCGCGGCGCTGGGGGGCCGGCGCTTGGGCGCGACGGGGCGGGCCATAGGATACGACCTATGACCCCCGTAGAATCGCTCTACGGCCGTCCTACGCAGTCTGCCCTTGCGACCCGCGCGTTTTTGACGGTTTTGGCCCCTTTTTCGAGGGCGACGGGCGCGCGCGGCCCTCGGCGCGCGGTTGACGCTGCGCTCGGACACACTCAGCATCTCAGCGGCCGCGGCGCGGGATACGTCATTATCGGTCTGCAAATTTGCAGACCGATAGACAGCCCCCCCAAGTGGCATGTTCGCCAGCCTCGCCGCGATGAGCGCCCGCTGCGACGATCTTCGGAGTTAGAGGCCCAAAGGCGATAGGCTGGCCAGCGCCTAGACCGGGCCGGGCAAGGCAAGCGCTAACGTAGCCAAGCCATATCATTTGACCTGGGGATTGCGAATCGGCGATAGCACGCATTAGAGATGTATTTCACAAAAGGATCGTGAGTTATGGCCCGACCGCGTGTCGTCAAGCTGGCCGACCCCTTACCCTGTTGTGCCCGTGAGGGCTGGGACTACTGCGGGCAACCGGCCTACAGCGCCCTAGCAGAGGAGCGCGCGTTGGTGACGGGGCACCTTTGGGAATTGCGCCCCTACTGCCCCAAGCACGAGCCGAAAGATTCCAGCGCGCGGGCCAGGCGACGCGGGCATTGACCCGGCTGGGTTGACGCCTGATTGCGCGCGTGCTTGACGGGTTAACTTCCGGCTTACCGCTTGCACTCTACGTTGACGCCTGATCGCGCGCGTGCTTGGCTCAGGTTTGCCTCTCTCTACGCCCCGATTCCCCACAAATTGGCCCGCCTAACCCCTTGACAAATCCCTTGTTATAGCGTATTATCACTTATGAGAATGACAATTCTCGCAAGGGATAAGGAGGGGGACAGCATGACAGAGCTTGTAACCACAACGGCATTGGGGCCAGTGGTCGGCCTGCCCAGCGACCGCAATCCGGCGCTGGTATACCTGGCCGGGCTGGCCCCTGGCGCGCGTCGCACCATGCGCCAGGCGCTGGATTCGCTGGCCGCGCAACTGACCGGCGGGGCCTGCGACGCGGAGACCTGCCCTTGGGCGGCGCTGCGTTTCCAGCATACGGCCGCGCTCCGGGCGACCCTGATTGACCGATACGCGCCGGCGACGGCGAACAAGATGCTATCGGCCCTGCGCGGCACCCTCCGCGCGGCGCAACGGCTGGGCCAGATGACCGCGGATGATTGCCAGGGGGCGGCCAGCGTGCAGAACATCCGGGGCGGCGCGGAAGATCCGCGCGGGCGGGCCTTGCCGCGCGGGGAACTGGCCGCGCTGTTGGGGGCCTGTACGGAGGACACGACGCCGGCGGGCCTGCGTGATGCGGCAGTGATCGCGCTCCTCTACGCGTGCGGGCCGCGCCGCGCGGAGCTGGTCGGGCTTGACCTGGCCGATCTTCAGACTGACGGCGACGGCGCGACCTGGTTGGTTATCCGACACGGCAAGGGGAACAAGGCGCGGCGTGTGCCCGTGGCAAACGGGGCGCTCATGGCCTTGCAAGATTGGCTGGCCGTGCGGGGGGATACGCCTGGCCCCCTCTTCGTCCCCGTCAACAAGGGCGGGCGGCTGATTCTGGGCCAGCGCATGACCCCGCAAGCTATCATGGGCCTGCTGACCAAGCGCGGGACAGAGGCAAACATACCCGACTTTTCCCCTCACGATCTGCGGCGGACGTTTATCAGCGATCTGCTTGACCGGGGCGCGGACATTGCGACCGTGCAAAAGCTGGCCGGGCACGCGCAAGTAACCACGACGGCGCGCTATGACCGGCGAGGAGACCGCGCCAAGCGCGCGGCGGTTGACCTGCTGAGCGTCCCATACACGCGCCGACGGCTGGGCGATGACGGTTTATTTTCGGGTAAATTACGGGAGCGCCCCATACACGCGCCGACGGCTGAACCGAGCGAGGCACAATTGGCTGAAATGGGGACTTGACAGGTATCACGCTATAGCTTATACTTGCGTAAATGTTTGACGCAAGGGGGGCGCTCTATGACCGTAATGACCCTGGACAGCCGAAACGCCCGGACGCGCTGGCGCGATATCATGGACGCGGCCCAGGCGGGCGGCGAGACCGTGATAGAGCGTTACGGCCGTCCGACCGCGGTTGTTATGCCCTTCGAGGACTGGCAAGCCCTCCAAGACGACCTTGACGACCTGCGCGCGGCCCGGCGCGCGGCCGCGGCATATGAAGCCTGGAAGCGTGACCCCAGTCTGGGCCGGCCCTACAGCGAGGTGCGCGCTGAGCTGGTTGCGGAGGGCCTCTTAGATGGCTGAGGGGTTGCCGCGTTGGACGGTGATCTTGGAGCGGCAACCGGAAAGGCTCTTGCGGCGGTTGCCGCGTGATCTGTTGCAACGGCTTGACGCGGCGATCCTGGCATTGGGGGAGAATCCCCGGCCGCCCGGCTGTAAGCGGCTGAGGGGACATGACCTGTACCGCGTGCGCGTGGGGGACTGGCGCATAACCTACGCGATAGAGGATGATCGGCTGATTGTTTTGGTTGTGGAAGTTGCGCCGCGCGGCGGCGCTTATCGTGACTTGTAGACCTTGAGAATCAGACGGGCCGGCTTGGTGCCAGAACACCGCCCCGGCCCTAGGCCAGACCGTGGGATAAGCACGGGCCAGCTTGCGGCGGATTGTACCACAAGCCCCCCCAAAACCCCACGGCCGTGGGGTTTTTGCTTTACATGGGGGATAAGACCATGAGCGACTTTTCGACAGGCACGCCGGCGACCACGCCGCGCGGGCCAGAAGGGGCCGCGCACCTTACCGCCGCGCTGTTGCAAGCCACGCTGAGCGCGCGGCGGATCGGCGCGATGGTCTCGCTGCTGTGGGACGGGCCGCAACTGTGGGCCTATGCCTGTAGCCTGGCGCTGGGCGAGGATCCCGAGCGGGTAGAACGCCTGGCCGGGGCGCTGGCCCTGGCCGCCGGCGCGGACGCCGCGCGCGTGGCGCGGGACAGCGGCCGCCTGATAATCGAGATTCCCAAGCCGGCCGGCGACCGCAAGCCGTTGCGGGCGCGGCGGCTCGAGGGACTGACGCCCCCCAGCCCGACGGCCGTCGCTCTGGGCATCGCGACGGGCGGCCGCGCGGTGTGGTTTGACCTGGCCGATGCAAACAATCCCCACCTGCTGATTGCGGGCACCACGGGCAGCGGCAAGACGGTTGCGCTGCATTGGCTGCTGTATCGGCTGGCCCTCCAGAACGCCCCGGAGGCCCTGCGCATGGTGCTGCTTGACCCCAAGCGCGGAGAACTGAGCGCCTTCGAGCGTCTGCCTCACCTGCTACATCCCGTGACATCGACGCCTATCGAGATGGGCCGCCTGTTGACGTGGGCGACCGACGAACTTGACCGGCGGCTGGCCAGCGGCAAGCGCGGGCCGCGGCTGTTGCTCGTCTGTGAGGAGCTGGCGGATCTGCAAAAGACGAACCCGGAGGCCATGACCGCGCTGGCCAGGATCGCGCAGATCGGCCGCGGGCTGGGCGTGCACCTGGTTGGCGTGACGCAGCAGCCGGGGGCCAAGTCCTTGGGCGACGCGCTGGCGAACTTCCCGGCGCGACTGTTGGGCCGCGTGGCCTCGGCGACGTTGACCTACGGCGCGGCGGGCCGCGCCAAGACCGCGGCGGATACGCTGCTCGGTAAAGGGGACTTCCTGCTGTTGACAGCCGACGGCACGACGCGCGTGCAACTGCCCCTCTTGGACGGGCGGCACTACGCGGGCTTGCCGCGCGCCGCGACGCCGGCCAGCCTGGAAGGAGAACTGCCCGCGGTCGCGTACCTGGCCGATTTGACCGGCCGGGATCCGCGCGGCGGCCAGGGGCGGCGGGAGTTGACGGACGCGGACTATGCGGCAATCTCCGCGGATCTGGCGGCGGGGGCCAAGGCGGATGATCTGCGCAAGTATGGGATCGGCTATGACCGCGGGGCGCGCATCGTGAACAACTACCGCGAGGGGAGGGACGCATGAACGACACGGCGCAACTGTTCGTGTTGGCGGCCGTGCTGGCCCTGGTTGCCGGCGTGATACTCGCCGTGTGGCTGATTGGGGCCGCGGTCTTGCAGACAATGGGCCTGATTCTGGTAGTGGCTATCGGCCTGGCCGCGGTGATCGCGGCGAGCGCCCTACCGATTCGCGCCTACCGCCGGCGCGACATGACCGGGGAGACGCACCACTATCACGACGGCACAAAGACCGTGGTGCACGAGACGCGGGTGATCGACGGCCGGCCGGCCGCGCAGACGGACATCAAGCTCTTGCAGTTGCCCGCGCAGCCGCAAGCCGCGGCCTTCCCGGAACTGCTGCGCGCCTCCTACCAGGCCGGCGTATTCGCCCAGCAAGGACAGCCCCAGCCCACGCCGCGCGCGGATCTGACCGAGTTGGATCTGACCGGCGACGACTGGGGCGGCGACATTACCGGTTGACGTGCAAGGGGTTGCAACCCCTTGCAAGGGCGGCAAGCCTTGCAACCCCTGCAACTCCTTGCAAGCGCGATACCGGAGGCGCGCGGCGGGGGTGTGGGGTCTTTACAGGGAGAGGAGGGGCGGCCATGTTTCGGATCGAAACGCCTGTTCTGGCGATTGCGGACGCTGAGGAGCTAGGGCGCTACCTGGCCCGCTATGCGATCCGCGTTGGCGGGCTGCGCGTGCAACACCGCCAGAGGGACGGCAAGCTGGTTGATGATCGGCCGCTTGCGGACACGGCCGCGCAGACGGCCGCGGCGAGCGCAATCGCGGCCCCGATAGGGACGGGCGCCGGCCTCGGACTGGCCGCGGCGGGCGCGGCCGCGTTCGTCGCGCCGTGGATGTTGGTTCCGGCGGTCGCCAACGCGCTGCACGGAATCAAGCAGGCATACGAGATCCGCAAGAAGACGCCGGGCGGCCTGGCGAAAGAGCCGGTCGGTTCGGTGATTTCGTTTCGACTGACGGACGTCTCAGATCGCCGGCGCGCCTGGGCGGAATATCTGCTGTGCCTCTACGCTGAGCGACACCCCGGCTGGCAGGTGATGGACGGCCTGCGCCACCCCGAGCAGCGGGCGAGCGCGGCGCGCTATGCGGCCGCACACGCCGGCTATCCGACCCCGTGGGGCGACCGCGCCGCTCGGGGGCAGGGGACGGGGCGCAAGCCCGCCGCGCGCAAGCCGGGCAGCCTGGCCCGGCGCGTGTGGCGCGCGCTGTGGGACTGAGGAGCGGCCGCCGCGCGGCGGTTGGGCGTGTATAATGGCGTGACACGCGAAAGGATGAACCGATGGCAAGCTATATCTGCGATCTGTGCGGCTGGCAGAGCAATAACCGGGCCGCGCTCATCTCTCACCTGCGCGACGAGCACGGCGTCAACGATCCGGCAGAGACGGGCAGCATGACCCAGACGGACGGCCTCCTAATCCTGCGGAGCGGCGACAACGTGACCGCGATCGATCTTGACGCGTGGCTGGCCGCGCTGTTGACCGGGACTCCCGCACAGGATACCGAGCCTGGCGCGTCAACGGAGATACCGTAAAGAAGGCTTGACTTGCAAGGGTTGCAAGCACTTGCAAGCGGTTGCAAGTCGGGCCGCTTGACCACGAAAGGGGACGGCGTGCGAACTCTAGCCATAGCGAATCACAAGGGCGGCGTGGGCAAGACGACTCTAACCCGCAACCTGGCCGGCCTCCTGGCCGCGGACGGGCGGCGGGTACTGGCCCTGGATCTGGACCCCCAAGCCGCGCTATCGACGGCCTGCAAGATCGATGAACCGGGTCCCGGGCAGAGCCTGGCCGATGTGCTTGACGCGCGGCCGGGGACGGCGGATCTGGGCAGCATCCTGCGCGAGGTCGCCCCCGGCCTGTGGCTGGCCCCGTCTGACATCTCCCTGAGCGTGGTAGAGCTGACCCTACAGGGGCGGATCGGGCGGGAGACCATCCTGCGGCGCGCGCTGGCCCCCCTCGGGCCGCGCTTCGATCTGTGCGTGATCGACTGCCCGCCGGGGCTGGGCCTCCTGTCGGTCAACGCATTGACCGCGGCCGGCGGCGTGGTGATCCCCACTCAGGCGAGCGGGCTTGACGTGCGCGCCGTGGGCCTCTTCCTGGACACAGTGCGGCAACTGCAAGAGGAGCTTAACCCCGGCCTCCAAATCCTTGGCCTTGTCTTGACCTTCTTCGACGCCCGCACAATCCACGCGCGCGACGCGCGGGCGGCCCTACACGGGGCGGATCTGCCGATACTGGGCGCTATCGGCCGCACAACCCGGCTTGCGGAGGCCATGACCGCCGGCCGGGGGCTGGCAGAGCACGACCCCGGCAACCGGCAAAACGCCAACCTGCGGAGCATCGCGAATGAGGTGGCCCGATGGCTGACAACGTGACGGCGCGCGAGCGCATGGGCGGGTTTCTCAAGCCCCGCGCGGCCGCCCGCGCGGAGGCCCCGGAGCCGGTCGCAGCCCCGCCGCGCGAGGGCGATCCCGGGGCAGAGTTGCATACCCAGCCGCGCGGCCGGCCGCGCGGGGGCGATCCCGTGCAATCTATCGGCGTGGGGTTGCGCCAGAGCGAAGCGGCCGAACTGGGCAGCATCGCGGCCGAACTGGGGGTGCCGCGCAGCGGGTTGATGGCGTGGGTGCTGCGTCGCTTCCTGGAAGACTACCGCGCGGGGCGGGTGACGCTACCGCCCCTCGAAACGGTGACGACAACCCGCTTGCCAAGGTAGCAAGGCTTGCAACCACTTGCAAGGCTTGCAAGTGGTTGCCAAAGGAATGGAGGTGTAATCGGCGCGCGGCTGATTTAACTTGGCATGTAACTTGGCATGCACGTTTGAGTTTACGGGATTTCTTTTCTGTGATATACTTGGGGCAGAAAAGAAAAGAGACAGATCGAGACCTGACCGGGTGCGGATCTGTCTCCTAGCTATATTCCCCTATCCTTAACCCTTGGCGGGCGACGGATAGAGGCGGCCGTTAGGCCGGGCGCATGGCGTTTATTGCCTTGTGCACCTATGTGTCACATATAATAACGCCAAAATGACACTATTGTCAAGCCCGCCACGGCACCAAGACAGCCCGCCAAGTTTTGGCGGGCTGTTTACATAAAGGAGCAGAAAGGATGGGCCGCAAACCGAAAGCAGAAGACGCGCGGCACGTAGATTGGCTGCATGTCCGAGTAACCCGCGCCGTCCGAGAGAGCTTAGAAGAGCAAGCGAGCAGG
Organism: Chloroflexi bacterium ADurb.Bin325; assembly: GCA_002068935.1. Lineage (GTDB taxonomy): Bacteria > Chloroflexota > Anaerolineae > CG2-30-64-16 > CG2-30-64-16 > MWBF01. The sequence goes on along the minus strand of MWBF01000131.1, from coordinate 1,865 downwards.
GCGGCTGTCCCCATGTCTGAGCTTATTCGGGACGGCCTCGCCGTCGTATTGGCGAAACCGGCCGCGCGATCGGACGCGGACGCAGTGACTAGCAGTGAGGGGGGGTAAACTATGGCGGCGGCAAAAATGCAAACCGGCCAGGGTGGTAACCTGACCGGCGACGGCGGCACGACCGCGCTGGATTCCCGCGGTCACGCAGAGTATAGCACGGGCGTTCACGAAATACAAGCCCCCGACGTGAGCGGGCTTGACATGGCGGAACTGGCGGCCGCCAGCGTGATTACGATCCCCCCCAGTAGCAACGGCACGGGGCCGCATGACGAAGAAGCTGGCCCGGCCGCCAAGTTTCAGCCCATGCACGCCAACCAGATCCGAGATCTGCCCCCGGTCGCCTGGTTGATAAAGAACGAGATCCCCAAACACGGGCAAACCCTACTCTGGGGCGCAACGGGCAGCGGCAAATCCTTTGTAGCCCTGGATTACGCCCTTCGACTTTCCCCCACAACCCCGGTTGTCTATGTGGCCGCGGAGGGCGCGGCCGGCTATGCGGCGCGCCTATCGGCCTGGCAGAAGCACAACCCCGGCCGCGATCTGGGCCAGCTCTACTTTGTTGACCGGGCGGTCAATCTATTGAACCCCTCGGAGGTTGACGCCTTTATCTCCGCTATCGTAGGGCTATCGCCGGCGCTGGTAATCTTCGATACCCTGGCGCGCTGCATGATCGGCGGCGATGAAAACACGGCGCGCGACATGGGCCAGGCTATCGAGAGCTCGGACAATGTAAAACGTGCGTTGGGGCCGGACGGCGGCGCGGTGATCCTGGTTCATCACGGCACGAAAACGGGCACCACGGAGCGGGGCAGCGGGGCGCTCAAGGGGGCCTCCGACCAGGTGATCCGCCTGGACAACGAAGACGGCTTACTGACCCTGACCTGTGAGAAAGCCAAGGATGCAAGGGAGTTCGAACCGCGCTATCTGCGCTTGCTTCCGGTCGAAACGGGACGGCGCAACGATGACGGCGAACCCGAAAGCTCGTGCGTTGTAGTCCCTGCGGACAAGGTAATCATGCGGGGCACGGTGACAAAGAACGGGCGCAAACTGCTTGAAACCCTGGCGCTTGAGGCATTCCGCGACACAGGCGGCCGGCAGGCGACGTTGATTAAGGCTTCCGGCATTGCAGAAGGTTCGTTCGCCCGGACAGTTTCGGCGCTTATCCGCGACGGGTTCGTAACGCAAGACGCCAAAGGTGAACCCTACCGCATTACTGAAACGGGTCAGAAGAAGCTATCGGAGCTATCGTGAAGCTATCGCGACACTCGCGATAGTTCTATAAAATAGCTATCTATCGCTATCACCCCCTTTAAGGGGTGATAGCTGATAGCTATAGCGATAGGGGTCAGGAAAGGGTTTACCATGACCACGGCAAGCATAGACACTGAGATGCTCAAAGCGGGGATCGACCTGCGCGACCTGGCCGGCCGCCTGGTTGTGCTGCGTAGAGAAAGCAGCACGGAGCTTTCCGGCCCATGTCCCAAGTGCGGCGGTGATGACCGCTTCCACGTCAAGGCGGATGCATTCTTCTGTCGGCAATGCTACCCGTTCGGCAACGGCAAGCCGGTGACTCAGAAATTCCCGCGTATTCCGTATGACACGGCGGTGCGGAAGTACGGTTCGGACAAGCCGGACCTGCGCAACCCGATCGAGATGGACAACGTCTCCGACCATTTCCGTGGTTCGGGCTTCAAGGTCTTCGCGGGCATGCTTGAGAAAGATGCCAAGAACGAAGTCTGGGGCATCCCGGCCAAGGGCGGCGGCAGCCGCGCCTTCTGCGACAAGATGAACTCGTGGGCCCAGCAGCAAGGCCA
>MWBF01000130.1 GCA_002068935.1 Chloroflexi bacterium ADurb.Bin325 | reverse complement strand
CAGGACCGCCGCGGCCGCGGCCAGATCCTCCAGCCGGCCGTTCGTGCAGGTGCCGATGAAGGCCTGATGGACGCGCGTCCCGGCCACCTGCGAGAGCGGCATGACGTTCGCCGGGTTGTGGGGCCGCGAGATCGCCGGCTCCAGCGCGGAGAGATCCAGCTCGTAGCGCGCGAGATAGCCTGCGTCCGCGTCGGGGTAGAGCGCGGCCGCCGCGATCTCGGCGCGGCACGCCGCGCGCGTTGCGCCCGTCCGCGCCGCGCGGCGCTCCGCCAGCCAGTCGAACACGGCCTCGTCCGGCTCCAGGTAGGCGTTCTTTGCGCCCGCCTCGGCCATCATGTTCGGGATGACCATGCGGCTTTCCAGGCTCAGGGTGCGCAGCCCCGGTCCGCCGAACTCCAGCGCCCGGTAGATGCCCGCCTCCGGCCCCAGCAGCTTGAGCAGCCACAGGCTCAGATCCTTGGCGGTCACGCCGGGGCGCAGCGCGCCGACCAGATCCACGCGGATCGTCTCCGGCACGCGCAGCCACAGCTCGCCGGTGGCCCAGAGCGCGGCGACTTCGCTGCGGCCGATGCCCGCGCCGAGCGCGCCGAGCCAGCCGAAGTGCGTGGTGTGGCTGTCCGCGCCCAGGATGAGCTGGCCGGGCAGCACGAGCGCCTCCTCGCTCACGACCTGGTGGCAGATGCCGCGACCCGCTTCGAAGAAGTGCGTGACGCCCTGTTCCGCCGCGAACCGTCGCGCCTCGGCGTGGTTGGCCGCGTGCTCCGCGGTCGGCGCGGGCACCGCGTGATCCAGCGCGATCGCCAGGCGATCCGGGTTCTTGACGCGGCCGTGGCCCAGGCTGGCGAACAGCCGGGCAATCGCCGCGGTGTTGTCGTGGCTCAAGATCACGTCCGGCCGCGCATCGACGATCTGGCCGACCCCGGCCGTCGTCAGCCCGGCCGCGCGCGCCAGCGCCTTCTGTACGAATGTTGCGCCCATTGTTGCCCCCTGATTCATTGAAAATTACAGGTCGAAGATTGAAGATTCTGGACTGGCTGTGCCCAGGTCGCAGGTTGCTTGCCATCTGCGGGGGCCCGGAATCTGCAATTTTCAATCTTCAATCCGCAATCTTCCGGCCGTTGCCCCAGTTGCGGAGCAGGTTGTCCACGTCGTCGAGCGTCAGCGCGTGCTCGTCGGCCAGCACCTTGATGTGCTGCGTCAGCGCCTTCACGTGCGCATCCGAGAGCGTCAGCCCCAACTGGTCGGCGCGCGCGCGGACCGCATTCCAGCCGGTCAGCCGGTGCGCGATCGAGATGTAGCGCGTCAGGCCGAAGTCGTGCGGGTCGAGCGCCTCGTAGGTCTCCGGCGCGTTGAGGATGGCTTTGGCGTGGATGCCCGCCTTGTGGGTGAACGCGCTGAAGCCGGTCACGTAGTTGTTGAACGGGATGTCCACGTTCACCATCTCGCCGACCATCATGTCGAGGTGCCGCAGGCGATCCAGCCGATATTTGCGCTGGGTCGTGGCGCGGTCGTGGGTGTACATGCGCGCGATAAACCCGCCGAGCGGCGTGATGCCGTTGCGCTCGCCGATGCCCAGGACGGTCGTATCGATGTGCGTCGCGCCGGCCTCGAGCGCGGCGAATGCGTTGGCGATCGCGCAGCCGGAGTCGTTGTGGCCGTGGAACTCGATATCGCAGTGCGTCAGCCGGCGCAACGTGCCGACGAGCCGGGAGACCTGCGACGGCGACGCGATGCCGACGGTGTCCGCGATGCCCAGCCGATTGACCACGCCGAGCCGATCCACGGCCAGATAGACGCGCAGCAGCTCCGCCTCCTCGCTGCGGAACGAGTCCTCGGTGCTGAAGCGCAGCTCGACATCCGGGCACTGGCGGCGGATCCAGGGCAGCACCTCGGACGCGGTCTCGATGATCTCGTCGATGCTCTTGCCGTGGCTGAACTGGCGGAGGCGCGAGGAGGTGCCGATGACCACGTCCACGCCGTGCACCCCGGCCTCCAGCGCGACCTCGGCGTCGTCCCGGTGACAGCGGATGTGGGTGAGGACGCGGGCTGATAGCCCCATGCGCGCGATGGCGCGCAGGTCGGCCAGGCTGCCCGGCGAGGCCTGGGGCGAGGTGAGCTCCAGATATTCCACGCCGAACTCGTCGAGCGCGGCCGCGATGCGCATCTTCTGTTCGGTGGTGAACTGCGCATTGATGAACTGCTCGCCCTCGCGCAGGGTCGAGTCGATGATCGAGTAGGCTTCTAGGGACATGGAAACTGCCTTTCTGCCACGAACTGCACGAATTGGTCGAATGGACACGAATTGACCTGATTATTCTATTCGCCGCATTCGTCGTATTCGTGTAATTCGTGGCGGCTTATAAAACCTCGCGCAGCGCGTCGACGACGCGCGCGAGCTCGTCTTCGGTGATGACCAGCGGCGGCAGGAGCCGCAGCACGGTCATGCCGGCGGGCAGCGCCAGGACGCCGCGCGCCTGAAGCTGTTGGAGCACGGGCGTGACCTTGCCGCGCAGCTCCACGCCGACGAGCAGGCCGCGGCCGCGCACCTCGCGCACGGACGCCGCGTTCAGCCCGCGGATCTCGGCCATCAGCCACGCGCCGAGGCGCGCGGCCCGCTGGGGCAGGCTCTCGCCGGTGAGCGGGTCGACGCGGGTCAGCGCGTCGAGCGCGGCGACGCCGGCCGCGCACGCGAGCGGGTTGCCGCCGAAGGTGCTGCCGTGGCTGAGCGGGGCCAGCCGGCCCACGCGCGGCCCGATCAGGCAGGCGCCCATCGGCATGCCGCCGGCCATCGACTTGGCGATGGCCAGCAGATCCGGGATAACGCCGTCGTGCTCGCAGGCGAAGAGCCGCCCCGTGCGGCCGAAGCCGGTCTGCACCTCGTCGAGGATGAGCAGCGCGCCGCGGCTGCGGCACAGATCCGCCGCGGCCGCGAGATAGCCCGCCGCGGCCGGGTGGACGCCGCCCTCGCCCTGGATCGGCTCCAGCAGGAGCGCGGCGGTCTCGTCGGTCACGGCCTGCTCCAGCGCGGCCAGGTCGTTGTAGGGCACGTGAGCAAAGCCGGGGATGAGCGGCTCGAACGGGGTGCGGTAATCGCGGTTCCACGTCGCGGAGAGCGCGCCCAGCGTGCGGCCGTGGAAGCCGCGCATGGCCGCAACCACGCCGGTGCGCCCCGTCGCCAGCCGCGCAAACTTGAGCGCGGCCTCGATTGCCTCCGCGCCGGAGTTGCACAGGAATGCGCGATCCAGCCCCGCCGGCGCGACCTCGGCCAGCCGCGTTAGCAGCTCGGCGCGGCGGTCGTTGTAGAAGATCTCCGGGCAGGAGATGAGCCGGCCGGCCTGCTCGCTCAGCGCGGCGACGATGGCCGGGTGCGCGTGGCCGAGGTTCGCCGCGCCCTGCCCGCCGACGCAGTCGATGTACTCGCGGCCCTCGTCGTCCCACAGCCGCGCGCCCTGCCCGCGCACGATGGTCAGCGGCCGCTTCGAATAGACGCCGGAGGTGTGCGCGGCCTCCGCGGCGGCGATCTCGGATTGAAGCTGGGAGCTGGGAGCTTGTGGTTGTGCGGTCTGGATCATCATGGACTTCGTCCTTTCGATATGGGTTCGGCCAGATGGCATCTGCGGCCCGGCGCTAACCCGCAACCTGCATGCTTTCAATCGCCTCGAGGCTCCCGATCTTCAATCTTCCGTCTTCCATCTTCAACCCTTCCCCGATCATCGTGCCGCGGCCGGCGAGCGCGGCGCGGATGGGCGCGGCGCGACGTGAATCGCCCAGGATGACGGACGCGACGCCTGCGGCCAGCGCCTCGCGCGCGGCCAGGATCTTCTTCTTCATGCGGCCCTGCGCCAGCCCCTCGACCATCGGCAGGTGCGCCGGGTCGATGCGGGCGATCAGGCTGCTCTCGTCGGGATAGTCCGCCAGCAGCCCCGGCACGTTGCTCAGGATGATGAGCGCGCTGGCCCCGAGCGCGGCCGCGATCAGCGCGGCCGCGCGGTCGCCGTCCACGTTGAGCCGCTCGCCGTTGAGCCCCAGCGCGAGCGGCGCGACGACCGGCGTGTAGCCCGCGGAGAGCAGCAGGCGCAACAGGTCGCCGTTGGCCGATTCGAGCTGGCCCGTGAAGTCGTCGCGGATGATGCGCTGACGGCCCCCCTCGACCGCGCGGACCGCATCCTTGCGCCGCGCGACGAGCAGGCGGCCATCGACGCCGGCCAGCCCCAGCGCGTTGCAGCCGGCCTGCTGGAGGCCGGCGACGAGCGAGGTGTTGACATCGCCCGCCGCGGCGGCCGCATAGACCGCGAGCATCTGCGGGTCGGTGTAGCGGCTCACGTGGCCCGACGGCGACGTGATGCGGCGGACGGTCATGCCGATGCGCGCGGCGAGCGCATCGGCGGCCGCGGACGTCCCGTGTACCAGCACGATGGGCCAGCCCTCGCTCACGAGGGCGGCAAGGTCTTCGAGGACAGGCTCGATGGCGACGCCGGCTGCACCGCCGACTTTCACAACGATTGGGTTCATGGTTCGCTCCTGTTTTTCTGCGGGCTTCGTGCTAATTCGTGTCATCCGCGTCGCGCGCGGCGGATGCTCAGATCGGGTGCAGGCCGCATGCGTCGAGGCCGAGGGTCTCGTCCCAGCCGAGCATGAGGTTCATGCATTGGACGGCCGTGCCGGCCGCGCCCTTGCCCAGGTTGTCCAGCGCGGCCAGCGCGACGAGCCGGCCCGTTGCGGGATCCAGCTCCCAGCCGACATCGGCCAGGTTGGTGCCGGCCAGCAGCTTCGGCTCCGGGTGGCGGTAGATGCCCCCGCGCTCGTGCACGATGCGGATGAACGGCTCCGCGGCGTAGGCTGCACGGTAGGCGCGCCACAGATCCTTCTCGGCCAGGCCCGGCTCGACCCAGGCGTGGGCCGTTGCCAGCACCCCGCGCACCAGCTCGATGGACGTGACCGAGAGATAAACATCCTCGCGGCCGAGCACGCGGCGCGCCTCCGCCTCGTGGCGGTGGCCGGTCGGCGCAAACGAACGCACCGCGCCCGCGCGCTCCGGGTGGTGCGACGCCGCGCTGGCGGATGCGCCGCCCTCCGACGACCCGGCCTTCACATCCACGATGATGGGCCGATCCGTCCTCAGCAGCCCCGCGCGCACGAGCGGCAGCAGGGCCAGGTTCGCCGCGGTCGCGTTGCACCCGACGCCGCTGACGTGGCGGCCGGCGCGGATGGCGGCGCGGTTGGCTTCCGGCAGCCCGTAGGCAAAGCGCGGCAGCCACTCCGCCGCGGCGTGCGGCTGGCCGTAGATGCGCGCATATTCGGCGGGGTCGGAGATGCGGAAGTCGGCGGAGAGATCGACGATGGTCGGGGCCAGGCTGGCGAACTGCTCGATGCGGCGCTGCGCCTCGCCGTGCGGGAGGGCCAGGAAGAGGACATCGCAGGGGGCCAGCTCGCTGAGCGAGGTGAAGCGCATGGCCTGGCGGCGTCCCACTGGCCGCAGGTTCGGGTGGAGGCTGTGGACATAATCGCCCGTGTGTGACTCGGATGTCACCTGGGCGACCGTCACGCAGGGGTGGCCGGTCAGCAGGCGGAGCAGCTCGCCGCCGCCGTAGCCGGAGCCGCCGACGATGGAGACGACGACGCCCGGCTGCGCGCCCCGGCTGGCCTGCGGGTCGGGCGAAGCGACGTGGGGGACGGTCATGGCCGCACCCCCGCGCTGCTTCTGCTCTCCGGCTGCGCCAGCGGGAGGGCGGGCCGAGGGGCGCGGCCCTGGCCGACGCGCAGCACGTACTCCGCCACGCGGGCGGGGATGTCCACCCCGGTCGTGGTGATGCTGTTGCGAAATTCCATCGTGTGGTTGACCTCGTTGACGAGCAGGCCGCGCTCCGGATCCTCGAATACGTCGATCGCCAGCACCCCGCCGCCGACCGCCCGCGCCACCGTCCGGCAGAGGCTGTCCAGCTCCGGCGTGACCGGGCAGTTGCTCGCCGCGCCCCCGCGCGCGGTGTTGGTGATCCAGTGGGTCGACGCCCGGTAGATGGCGCAGATCGTCTCGTCGCCGACGACGAAGGCGCGGATGTCGCGGCCGGGCTTGGCGATGTATTCCTGGATGTAGTAGATGCTGTGCAGATAGGAGCCGAGGACGTCCTTGTGTTCGAGGATGGCCTCGGCCGCGTCGCGGTCGTTGACGCGCGCGAGCAGACGGCCCCACGAGCCGACGACCGGCTTGAGGACCGCGGGATAGCCCAGCTCCTCGATGGCGGCGAGCGCGGACTCTGGGGTGAAGGCCACGCGCGTCCGCGGCTGGGGGACGCCCGCGTCCGCAAGCGCGGCCGTGGTCAGCAGTTTGTCCCAGCAGGTCGCCGCGGTAGCATAGCTGTTGACGGTCGGGATGCCCGCCAGCTCGAACAGGCGGAGCGCATACAGCCCCCGCGCCGCGCTGAGCGAGCGTTCGAGCACCACGTCGGCGCGCACCGGACAGGCGCGGCCCGCGTCGGGCGGAAGGGGCAGCACGAGGTCGTCGTCGTTCACGGCCTCGACCCGTGCGCCGGTCGCCTCCAGCGCCTGGAGCAGCAGCTTCTCCTCCACGCGGATGCGCGACACGATCACTGCGACTGTGGGCGTAGCAGCGAGTGCGTTCATTCGCCCCAGTCCTCCTCTTCCTCGGGTGCAAGGTCGAGCCGCAGCGGGTCGAGGCTGACGACCTCCAGGTCTGCGCCGCACGCCGGGCAGGGCACGATCTCGCCTTGCAGCGGGTCGCGGAGCTCCACGGGGCCTTCACATTCCGGGCAGAGTACTTCGAGCGTCATGATGTATCCTCCAATAAGGTGTATGAAATGAAAAAGCCCCTCCGGCCAGACTGGCTTCGGAAGGGGCTTTGCGGCATGTTGCTGGGTGCGCGCTAGCGGCTTATCCAGTCCAGTCTGGCAAGCTGGTCGAATGCTTCTTAGCGCGCTTCAGATCGAGAGACATGCGATACCTCGTGTTGGGCTTCCGGCCGGGCCGGAGCGTGCCGACGGATTAACAAAAAAAGCCCTGCCAGGCGTCCGGGGCCTGACAGGGCTGCTGTGCTGGTTTGCGTTAGCTGTCTAGCGCATGCACAAGCGGCCATCCCTGCAGGCCAGGGAGGGCTTCTTGGACTTGGTGCACTTGGACAGCGATTGTTGGCTCATGTGTCGTGTGATCTCCGTTACTGTGGGGGCCATTATACACGGCCGCGAAGATCTGTCAAATCGCGGAAAACGCCTTGCGGCTCCGTTACGCCGGTCTGATGGTATAGGCGCGGCCGGCCGCGGTCGCGAATTCGATGTGCGGCCCGGCTGCACTCGTGGCCACGGCCGCGCCGTCCGCGGTCACCGCGAGCGGGGCGGCCGCGCGGACGCGGCACGGGTTGCCCAGGCGGGAGCGGACGACGGCCTCGACCAGCCGGCCGTCCTGCCAGCGCAGATCCACCTCGAAGCCGCCGCGCGCGCGCAGCCCGGCCACGCTGCCGGAGGGCCACACGGCCGGCAGGGCCGGCAGCAGATCCAGCCCATCCAGGTGGCTCTGCAACAGCATCTCGGCGACCGCGGCGGTGTAGGCGAAGTTGCCGTCGATCTGGAACGGCGGATGCGCGTCGAACAGGTTCGGGTAGACGCCGCCGCCTCGGTGCATCTGCGTCTCGGTGGTCTCGACCAGGGTCAGCAGGTAGCGGATGAGGCTGTATGCGTGGTCGCCGTCGAGCAGCCGCGCCCAGAGCAGGATCTTCCAGCCCATCGACCAGCCGGTCGACTCATCCCCGCGCAGCTCCAGCGAGCGACGGACCGCCGCGGCCAGCTCCGGCGTGCCCTCCGGCGTGATCTGGTTGCCGGGGAAGACGCCGAACAGGTGCGAGACGTGTCGGTGGTGGACCTCTGTTTCGGGCAGGTCGTGGGGCCACTCCTTGAGCTGCCCCCGGCTGCCGATCTCATACGGGTAGAGCCGTGCGCGCGCGGCGATGAGCGTCTGCCGGAACTCGGCGTCCACGCCCAGCGCCTCGGCCGCGGCGATGCAGTTGGTGAAGAGGTCGCGGATGATCGCCATATCCATCGTCGGCGCAGCGCTGACCGCGGCCCGCTCGCCCTCCGGCGTGATGAAGTCGATCTCCGGCGAGACCCCCGGCGCGGTGACGAGGAACGGCTTGCCCCCTGGCCCGTCTGCTGGAAGCGGACCATCGTGACGGCCGTCTCCTTCGGGAAGCGGAATGCGAGTTCCGAACCGGCTTCGCCCCCGCCCTGCAGGGCTACGGCGTTGTCGGTCCGGCCGTCGTTCAGCGCCCGCGCGTTCTGCATGGCGGGAACGGTGAGGGTGTCGCCGTAATAGAGATAGTTGAACGATTTGCCCCACTCCGGCGGCGTCTTCTCCGCTGGCGCGGCGACCAGCGCCGCGACGCCGATCAGGGTTGTGCCAAGCAAAAGCGAAATCTGTTTCCATGTGCTGTTCATGATGCGTCCTTTCTTTTGAAATTCCTACCGCAGCACGAGCACCGTGCCGCCGTCGGGGATCGTCCAGTCGGACGACACACCCCCTTTCCAGGTGCGGTCGGCCGCAGCGGCCACCGCCGCAACACCCACCAGCAAAAGGCAGGCAAGACAAGCAGGATTCTCAATGACCTTTTTCATTCGGAACCTCCGGTTCTGAACTGTCCGCACAATATCATGTTGACATATGTACAATATCAGAAACCGGTTGGATCGTCCACGGAAAAAACCTGCGTGATCAAAACCAGGGCGCATGCCAGTTCTGCTGGGAGAGGACTGCCAATTTCTTGATCGAGGCGATTGCAGAGGCCCGCAAGCGCCAGAAGTCAGGGTTAAGGGTGAAACCACACACCTGAACCCCGAACCCTCACTTGCACAAACCGGAAGTTCTGCACGCGCCCCCAACGATTGTGATTACGAATGAACGCTTCCATCACCAGACGGGCGGCTCACGCCTTGTTGAGCAGGTCCAGCGTGGACTCGACTAGTTGCTGGCCACCGGCAGGGCTGACGTGATTGCAGTACAGCGACGCGCTGTACCCGCCGCCCCAAACGCCGCGATCGGTGGCTAGGTACCCATAGCTGGCAGAGATCTCGTCGCCCGACAGTTGGACGATGAACGTCTGTTCAAATGGACTGCGCGCCTGGATGCGGTGCATGTAGTCCATGTACATCTCGAAGGGATTGAAGGCGAACGCGATCTCCCCGAGTTTGACCACATGCAGGCACATCGGAATCGAGGGTTCCCTGTCCTGTATCCGGTACCGTTCGATGATTCGTCCGGCCCGGTTCCGGCGCGCCGCCAGGATCGAATCGTGCATCACGCGCTCTCTCGGGGTCCCTTCCGCGGCAAAGGTCTCCGCATGCATCGCGGCCAGGGCCTTGACGTTCTCTTCGTATTCCTCCGGGGTGATCCGGCGGCGTTCGAGTGCGATCCGGCGCGTCTCGTGCTTCAGGGGCAGCGCATCGCGGATATCCTTCGCCGCCCAGGCCAGCACCTCGTCGAACGCGACGGTGATGCGGTCGGCGATCTCCTGGCGCTCGGTCGTCGCCTTCAGTTTGAAACGGCGCTCCTGCGCTTTGCGGTAGTGCAGGAGGCGGGGCGAGATGTCGCCGGCGGCGGCGCATTGCGGCAGGATGAAGAGCGGGCCGTGCGCACGGCGGAGGTTCTGCCGGACCTCGTGCCAGAAATCGGCCGAAAGCGCCCACTCGTGCTCGGAGCACTGCGAGGGACACGGGACATTGATGATCGCGCCGGTGAGCTTGTGCGCGGCGTCGAACGTGTAGAGCAAGTTGACAAAGTGATCGGCCCCGGCCTCGAAGTGGCTGAATATCGGGTCATTGGTGTTGCCATACATCTGGGCATGGCCATCGACACGCACTCCGGGGGCGTTGTTGGACCCGGCGCGCTTGGAGACATCGTCAAAGTAGACCGTGCGGCGGCTGTGTCCCGTTACGGCAAAGCCGTATCCCCAGGCCACGGCGCCGGGCTTGCGGCTGTTCCAGGCCTCGATGATCGCCGCCGCCACGGAGGAGACGAAGAACTCCTGGTATT
>MWBF01000129.1 GCA_002068935.1 Chloroflexi bacterium ADurb.Bin325 | reverse complement strand
GGCGGCTACCCCGACGCGGCGGTGGCCGCGTCGGGCCGCGAGCTGAGCCTGGAGACGACGGAGCCGGACCAAACGAGGCCGGAAGGGTTGACCGATGCGGAACAGATCCGGTTCGTCGGCACGGAGTGGCGCACGGTGCGGCTGGAGGGCGACGACCTGATCCTGTCGGTGGCGCTGTCGAAGCCGCTGGCCGAGGGCGTGACCCTCTCGACCTATCTCTTCGGCTACCGGTCGGATCGGCCGTTTGCCGCCATGCCCAAGATACACGTCGAGGTGGGCGCGCTGTCGACGGCCGTCTACGACCAGAGCCGCAAGCTGCACGGGGCCGCGGTGCAGGTGCGCCGCGATGCGCGCGCCATCGTGATGCGCGCGCCGCTGGCGTTGCTGGGCGAGCCGGAACGAGCGCTCGTCGCCGCGCACACCTACCTGGGCGACGTGCCGCTCGACGCGGCCGCCTGGCGGGTGTTGGATCTGAGCGCGGCCCGGCCATAAGGGCCCACGCGTGGCCACAGCTGGCAGCTATGGATTCGCTACCCCTCTATCTCGCGGGCCATTGGGCCCGATATCGCCTGACCGGCCAGCGCAGGCCGCTGCTGGCCGGGTTCAAGCTCACCCACCGGTGCAACCTGCGCTGCCGCACCTGTCCGTTCTGGCGGCGGCCGCGGCCCGACCTGTCGTTCGACGCGGTGCAGGCCGCGCTGGACGAGCTGTATCGGGCGGGCTGCCGCATCCTGGTGCTGGAGGGCGGCGAGCCGTTTCTCTGGCGCGACGGCGAACGCCGGCTGGACGATGTCATCGCGGCCGCGCGCGCCCGCGGCTTCAAGCGCGTGGGCGTCACGACCAACGGCACGTTGCCCATCGCCGTCGCGGCCGACATCGTATGGATCAGCCTGGACGGGCTGCGGGCCAGCCACGAGGCGAACCGCGGGCCTGTCTGGGATACGGTGATGGCGAACCTGGCCGCCAGCAAACACCCGCGCATCTTCGTCCAGATGACCATCACGCGCGAAAACTGGCGCGAGGCGCCGGAGCTGATCCGCCTCCTGGCCGGCCGCGTCGCCGGGGTCACGATCCAGTTCTTCTACCCCTTCCCGGAGAGCGACGACCTGTGGCTGCCGTGGCCGGAGCGACGCCAGGTGCTGCGCGAGCTGGCCGCGTTGAAGCGCGCGGGGTACCCGGTGGTCGACTCCTACCCGGTCCTCCGTGCGCTCGAAGACAACTCCTGGCGCTGCCACGACTGGCTGATCGCCGACGCGGAGCCGGGCGACGACCCCTCCGCGGCCGTCATACATTACGGCTGCTATCTCAAGGGCCGCGCCGCGGTGGACTGTCGCCGCTGCGGCTTTGCGGCCCACGCTGAGCTCTCGCTGGCGTATGACCTGAACCCCGGCGCGCTGCTGACCGGCCAGCGCGTCTTTCGCCTGCTCTCCTGACGCGCCGCGCCCCCGGCCCTGCCCTCCCCCAATATGATAAAGGTCAGCGACTGCACGGCTCCGACATGCTACCTTGTGACAAAATACGCTTATGGAGGCTGCCAGAAGCTGTCATGCAAGCGATCCAGGCTCGTTTCAACTATCTCTTTCGCTCCACCAAAGGACTTATCTTGGTGGCCATCGCCCTCATCTCTCTCGTCACAGCCCTGTGGGGCATGCTTTCTGGCCCGTTGAAGGAATGGGGCATCAGCGCGGTCGCGGCGCAGATCTACGGCATGAAATTCGTGGAGGCCGAGCGAGAGGGCCGCATCATCCTGCTCTACCACACCATTGCAATGGCCGTGATCGCCATCCTGACCTATATGATCACGGGGTTAGTGCGGATGAAGCCGCAGCAGCAGGCGAACATCAACGCCACCATCACGGTCGGCTACATCACCTCGTTGGTGTTCGGCCTGTGGTTCGGCTACTTCGGCCACAACTTCGTCTTTCACGGCCTGTTCATCGTGGGCCAGGCGCTCGTCTTCTTCGCCGGGCTGCAACTGGCCGTGGCGCTCTGGCCCTGGCGGCCGGAGTATCACGTGACCGACCCGGCCTATGCGCACACGCGCGGCGGCGTCGACCTGGAGCGGGTCGCGTTCTTCGCCATGACCGTCGTCACGCTGATCTCGGCGGTCTTCGGCGCGGTCGCCGGGTCGCTGTTCGGCAACGGCTTCCAGACCGTCATGTCGGAGAACATCGTGCGCCAGCCGTTGAAGACCCCGCTGGAGCTCGCGGTGATCGGCCACCTGCACATCATGCTGGAGCTGATCGCGGTCGCGCTGACGCTGGTCGTCGGCCGCTGGTTCGACTTCAAGGGCAAGCTACACCGCTGGGCCATGCCGCTGATGATCATCGGCACGCTGATCGTCGCGGGCGGCGTGTGGGCCGTGGTGCCGTTCGAGCCGATCGCCCACGTCATCATCAACGTCGGCGCCTTCCCCACGCTGATCGCCTCGTGGCTGCTCGTCTGGTTCGGCTGGCGCAAGATCGCGGCCGCGCGGCTGGCCGAGCGCGGGGTGCAGCGGGCCAGCTTCGGCCAAAAGCTGTCCGCGCTGCTGCACGATCCGCTCAAGTTCGGCATGTTGTGGCAGATGATCTACATGAACTTCGTGGTGACCGCGGTCGGCATCTTCATGGCGATCCGGCTCGACGCGGCGATCCGCGTCTGGTCGCTGCGCGATGAGCAGGTGGGGCTGACCGGCCACTGGCACATCCTCTCCGGGATCATCGCGACGATCATCCTGCTCATGTACGCGGACATGACGAACCTCAAGGGCAAGACCCGCCAGTGGTTCGGCTGGACCGTGATCATCGCGTCGGACATCGCGTTTGCCGCCGTGACGCTCTTCGAGACCAAGCGGCTCTACGTCACCGAGGCCGCGCAGCAGCCGCTGGTGGATACGGTAATGATCGTCAGCGACATCGGGCTGGTGGCGGTGCTGATCGCCCTGGCCGCGCTGATGGTGTGGCGGCTGATCGATCTGTTCAAACGCCAGGGGCGCTGGGCCGCGGAGGCAACCGAGTCCCGGCTGGAGGATGCTGCGGCGGAGGTGGGGCGATGAGAAGCGAACGATGGACGATGGCCGCCGGCCGGACGGCCAGAAGGTGCGCCCTGATCGCGGCGCTGATCGTGCTGTTGGCCGGCTGCGTTCCGATCCCCGCCCAAGGCCCTGTTGCCGTCTGGGACACCGGCGTGAACCCGGATGCGTGGGCCGAGATCCCCGCGGGCACGTTCTACTTCGGCCAGCACGACAAAGAGGTCACCATCGAGCAGCCGTATGAGATGATGGTCACCGACGTGACCAACGCCCAGTACGCCCGCTATCTCAACGAGGCGCTGGCCCAGGGCGCGGTCAAGATCGACGGCGATAGCGTGGTCGGGTACTATCCCGGCGACGTGTTCCACGGCCACAAGCACGAGCTCGAGATCAAGGCGGGCGACTGGCTGTACGTGCCGCTCAAGGATCCGAGCCTGCGGCTGACATTCGACGGCAGCACGTTCGGCGTGCTGCCCGGCTACGAGAACCACCCGATGACGATCGTCACCTGGTTCGGCGCAAGGGGTTACTGCGAGTTCTACGGCGGCCGACTGCCCTCCGAGGTCGAATGGGAACGGGCCGCGCGCGGGGACGACAACCGGCCGTTCCCCTGGGGCCACGAGATCAAGCTCAACAACGCCAACTTCTACGCCAGCGGCGATCCGTTCGAGGCGGTCGCCGGCAAGCAGGGCGACACCACCCCCGTCGGCTTCTACAACGGGAAGTCTTACGGCGGGTACGAGACCCTCGATTCCCCCAGCCCGTATGGCCTGTACGACATGGCCGGCAACGTGTGGCAGTGGGTCAGCGATCTCACCGAGGGCATCCACGACCGGCCGCTGAAGGGCGGGAGCAAGGCGGTCTACGGCTACAACCTGCGCATCTGGACGCGCAACGCGGCCCGGCCCGACTACACCAGCCCCAGCGTGGGATTCCGGTGCGCGCGGTAAGGCAGGGCGCGCTTCGTTCCGTGGCCCATAGCGCTGCATCGAGCAAGGCATCGTCATGTTAGCACAACTCGCTCTCATGCAAATCAGATTCGCGGTCCACAATTCGGGGCTGGCCATCCGGCGCTACTGGCCCCTGATCAAGGACCTTCAGACCGGCCTGCTGCTGCTGACCGGCGTCGCCGGGTTCCTGAGCGCCGCGTGCCCGGCCGGGCGCTGGCTGACGCTGCTGGGCCTGGCGGGCAGCCTGTTCCTCGCGATCAGCGGCAGCACGGTGCTCAACATGGCCTACGACGCCGACATCGACGCCATGATGCGGCGCACCTGCTGGCGTCCGCTGCCCAGGGGGCTGGTGACCGTGCGCCAGGCCGTCATCCTCGGCGCCGCGCTGTCGATCCTGGGCGTGGGATGGGCCCTGCTGCTCGCGCCGCTCTACGGCCTGATCGTGTTCGTGGGGCTGTTCTTCGACGTGGCGGTGTACACCGTCTGGCTGAAACGCCGCACGCCCTACGCGATCATTATCGGCGGGCTGGCCGGCGGGATGCCGGTGCTGGCCGGCCGGACGCTGGCGCTGGGGCAGGTCGACCTGGTGGGGCTGATGCTGGCGTTGGGCGTGCTGCTGTGGATCCCGACCCACATCATGACCTTCGCCATGCGCCACTTCGACGATTATCAGATCGCGCGCGTGCCCACCTTCCCGGCCGCATACGGCTTCTCAGCCACGCGCGCCGTCATCGCCGTCTCGAGCCTGGCCGCGGCGCTGGTGATGGGCTGGGCCGCGGCCGCGGTCGGCGCGCACATCGGGCTGCTGGCCGCGCTGGGCGTCATGGGTCTGGGCCTGTTGGGGCTGGCGCTGCTGGGCGTCGTGCGTCCCTCGCCCAGGGCCAGCTTTGCCCTGTTCAAGTATGCGTCGCTCTACATGTTCGCGGCCATGGTCGTGATCGCGGTCGCGGCGTAGTCTCAACTGCAACCAACCATATCACAAGGAGATGAAGATGACCTCGCAACCCCCTGCTGCCGGCGGCAAGGCGCTCCGCACCATCGCCATCGTCCTGTTCGCCGCGGCCGTAGCCGTCAACCTGTTGGGCGGCATCGGCACCTCGTGCGTGGCGATCAACCCCACGGGCTGGGGCGAGAGCATGGCCAAGCTGGCGCCGTTCCAGTGGCTCTATGTCGCGCTCATGATCGGCGCCATCGCGGCCGCCGCCTGGGGCATCGCGGTCACGGTCGGCCTGGCGCGCGGCCGACAGGATGCATATCGCGACGCCCTCGGGGTGCTCTTGCTCAGCGGCATCCTGGCCGGCATCCAGACATACGCATCCATCGCGCTGCGCGGCAAGGGCGCGCCGCAGAACATGCGCTTCTATCTGACCGTCCTGGTGCTGGTCATCTTCCTGCTGCTGCGCCTGCCCCCGATCTGGCGGCTGATCGACGGCTTCATGGGCGGCGGCCGGGGCAACTGGCGCACGCCGACCGGCCTGGCCGCGTTCGTCGGCGGGCTGATCGTGCTGACCACGCCCCTCTGGGCCACGCCGACGCACATCGGCCCGGACGGCGCAAACTGGGTGAACGTCCTGCGGACGCCCCTCCTGGCCGGCGGCGCGCTCCTGACCCTGGCCGGTGTCGGGCTGCTGCGCCACGCTCGTCGCGGCGCGCGGCCGCTCCGGGCCTCACAAGCGGCCGAGTCGCAGGCATAAAACCACACGGGCGGGGTGCGTATCCGCGGATGCGCACCCCGCCCGCGCGTCCTGCGCCCGGCAGGGCCGTCAGCCGCCGTTGCGCGCGGGCAACCACCTCAGCAGCGGCAGCGCGAGGAGCGGCGCGACCGCGGCGAGCGCAAACGCCGTGCGCAACCCCCACATATCGCCCACCCACCCCACCAGCAGGACGACCATGGAGCGAAAGACGAAGCTGAGCGCCATGTAAATACCGTTCGCCAGCGTGCGGTTGTTCGGGAAGCTCTCCTGCACCAGCGCCATGATGACCGGCGTGATCGAAAGCGAGGTCGCGCCCAGCAGGATGAGCAGCGGGAAGCGCAGCCACCCGCCCGTCGCCAGGAAGATGAACATCAGCACCGAAGCCGGGAAGATGGCGAGGAAGATCATCAGCCGCCGGCCCAGGTGGTCGCTCAGCGTGCCGCCGAAGAACGCGCCCACAACGCCGGCCAGTTGCAGCACCGACAACGACACGCTCGCCAGCCAGAAGCTGTCGCCGGAGTCATACAGCATCGCGGGCAGATAGGTCGCCAGCGTGGCGCTCATGACGACGTGGGCGACCAGCAGGCCGAGGAGCGCCGGCAGCAGGCGGCCCCTGCCCGCCAGCTCCTCGCGCAGCGATGCGCCGCGGCGCGCCAGGCCGCGCGCGCTGCGGCGGTCCGCGGGCAGCGCGACAAAGAGGGTCGCCGAGGTCAACAGGCCGCCGAGCATCAGCCACGGCATCTGCGCCTGTCCCGCAAGCGGGATGAACGCGCCGATGACCAGCGGGCCGATGAAGCGGCCGGCCTCCCCACCGACCATCCACACGCTCATGCCGAGGCCCAGCTTCTTGCCCGACACGTTGCCCGTCATGACCGGGCCGACCGCGTGGAGGCACGCGGAGCTGAGCCCCGCGACGGTCAGCAGCACGGCCAGCGCCAGATAGCCGTGCGGGCCCCCCAGCAGGCTCATCGCGATGGCCGTGACCGCGGGCGCGAGGATGAAGAAGTAGCGCGCGCCGAAGCGGTCGGCCGCGCCGCCGATGAGCGGCTGAAACAGCGACGCGGCCTGCATGAAGACCGCCAGCAGGCCCGCCTCCGTGTTCGAGATCTCGATCGTCTGCCGAAAGATGATCAGCAGGGGCGCCAGAAAGCCGGAGTAGCTGTCGTGGATGCCGTGGCCGGCCGCGATGGCAGCCACCCGGCCGGTTTCGAACCGGGCCGAGTCCTCCTGCGCCGCGGCCGCGGTGGCCGCGACGGCCGCGCCCGGCGTCAGATCGCGCGTGATAGCCATGTGCTCCCCCCCAAACCGTATTACGGTGCGACAGGATAGCACGGCAGGGGGAGGGGCGTCAACTGGCTCGGTGCGGAAATTTCAGGAATTGCGTCGATTGACGCGCCCGCGGGCCGGTGCTATCATGCGGCTGCCTCGGATCTTTTCGGAGGAGATTTCAGCGCATAGGAGTATGCCCATGAAGCTCAAAGCCACACCGTTGGTCCTGCTGATCGCCATGTCTCTCATCGCGGCAGCGTGTGTGCCGTTGCCCGCGGGAGGCCCTGCCCCCGTCGCGATCGCGGCAGGCGAGCGCACGGTCGATGTGGGCAACGGCATCGTCGGCGTGTTCAACCAGCCGGCCGGCGCCGCGCCCGTGCCGGCAGTGCTGATGCTGCACGGCTTCGGCAGCTCGAAGGACGAAGTCGGCAACATGTACAAGAACCTTGCGGCTGCGCTGCAAGAGCGGGGCGTCGCCTCGCTTCGGATCGACTTCCGCGGCTACGGCAAGAGCGACGGCGACACCGGCGAATCTTCGCTCGACACGATGGTCGCCGATGCACAGACGGCCTACGAGTATCTCAAGGCCCAGCCCTCGGTCGACGCGGCCAGGATCGGCGTCCTCGGCTTCAGCCTGGGCGGCGGCGTCGCCATCATCAGCGCGGGGCAGCATCCTGGCTGGTACAAATCGATGGCGCTCTGGTCATCCGTCGGCGACCCGGCAACCGATATGGTCGGCTCGGTGGGCCAGGAGGCCTTCGACACCGCGGCGGCCAAGGGCGTCGTCGGGCTCGACCTCGGCTTCCGCACCATCGTGCTGAAGAAAGACTTCTTCGATAGCCTTGCGCGCTACGACCTTGCCGCCCTGATCCGGGACTATCCCGGCGCGCTGCTGGCAATCGCCGGCGACCAGGACTTCTCCGCCGCCTATGTCGAGGGCTTCGTCGCAGCGGCCACGGGCCAGCCCAAGGAGGCCTGGATCATCCCCGGCGGCGACCATATCTACGGCGTGCTGTCCGAGGATCAGACCATGGCCGACAGCGTCATCGAGAAGACGGCCGACTGGTTCGCCCAGACCCTCTAGCCCCGGCCATAACCCGGTCGCGCCAGGGCGGCTCGCGCGCGTTACACCGCGCGGGCCGCCCTGTCATGCACAGCCCCACGCTCCAGCGCGGCCGCTAACCCGCGCCGCTGCCTCCGCCGCCGCCCGCGCCTGCACCGCCCGCGCCGGATGAGCCGGTCCAATAGACCGCCGACATCATCGCGGCGAACGAGCCGCGGCTGCCGTCCGACGAGCCGGCCAGCGCGCTGAACCACGCCGGGATCTCGATGCCGCTCTGCTTCTGGAAGATCCCGGCCCAGCCCGAAGCCAGCCCGGCCGCGACCGCATACGGCAGATAGCGGTCGAACTGGCGCACGTCCCAGGCCGGCTCGCGGGCCTTGATGACATCCTTGAGGTACTGCACGAACCCCTGCCAGCGCGCCGCCTCCCGCGCGCCCTGGTCTGACAGCGGCGAATACGCGGTGGCGAAGACGAACGCAATCATGCCGAGCAGGAACACCGCGGCGGGGACCAGGAACCCGTAAGGGCCGAAGCGATCCAGCAGCAGGGCGGCCAGCGCCAGCAGCGGCATGACGGCGATCAGCAGCACGACGCCGATCACCAGGAACCGCTGGCCGAACGCGCGCCGCGCGGGATCGAGCAGCCCGACCTCTTGCAGCTCCGCCAGCAGCGGGTCGGAGAAACGGCTGAACTTGCGGCCCAGGCGCTGGCCCAGCGCGGACAGCTTCACGGTCTCGCTGCGGCCCGACCTCGTGCTGAACATCAGATCGAGCAGAGCCGTCTCGTGCGGCCGCAGGTCGGCGGGGACAGGATCGATCCGGCGGATCACGAAATCGCGGGGGCGATACCATCCACCCTTGGGGGCCTCCTCGATGCTCAGCACCCCGCGCTGCGCCAGGCTGAACAGCGCGGCGAGCGCATGGTTGGCCGTGGGCCGGCCCGCGACGGTCATCAGGACGCCGGCCAGCGCGGGCGGCAGCCCGTCCGGCAGCGTCGCGGTATGCGGCGGCGCGGTGACGCGGCCGGGCGCAGCGGGCGGGCTGATGGCGCGCTGGCCGCGCGCCCACAGCGCATACAGCCATGCCACGCCCACGGCGAGCACGCCCAAAGTCACGATCAGGACGCCCGGCCTGGCAGCCTGGGCCGCCCGGTCGCGCGCCTGCCAGGCCGCGGGAACCGAGATGAGGCTGCCGGGGGCAAAGCGGACCGCGACGGTCAACGGCGTGTCGGATGCGAGATCGGCGGCCGTCAAGACGACCTGCCCGTCCGCCTCCGCGATCTGCGCGCGGCCGCGGCGTATCTCGACGGGGCCGCTGAGCCGCGCGGCCGCAGGATAGGTCAGGCGGATCGTGCTGTGGGCGATGCGGTACTCGTAGCTGGTCGGCAGCGCGTTCCACAGAAACAGGTCTGCGTCCGTCTCCTGCCGCACCACGCCCAACATCCAGTAGCGCAGTTGGAAGACGTGCGTCGCATCCGACGTGGCCGCAAAGCGCCACGTGATCCGGGTCGGATTGCTGCCGGAGACCTCGAACTCGCCCGCGGCCTTGCCCGTGGACAGGGGCTGGCCGTCGAGGCTGGCCTGGATGTTGGTGATGCCGTCGGAGTAATTCGTCGGCAGCTCGCGGTACACGTAGGTGAACGGGCCGCCTTCGAAGCGGAACTCGACGGTCTCGACGACCTCGAGGACGCCGTCCGGCAACAGGTTCCAGTCGACGTCGAAGCGCTCGGCCATGTAGCTCTTATGGCCCGCGGCCGCGGCGGGGGCGATCGCTGCGCCGACCAGCACGACCAACAGGATGGGGATGACGAGCCAGCATCTAGACATGGCGCCCTCCTATGACGACATGTTCGATCTGGCTGCATTATCGCGCATGCAGGGGCCGCGAAGTATGACGCAGGACACCCAAGGGATGGACAAGCGGGTGACAGCGCGGGCGGCCTCAGCCTGCCCGGAAGCGCGCGTCCTGGTGCGGCAGATCCACCGAGCGCAGGGTGAGCGTTGCGCGGCTGTCGAGCGGCAGGTCGGCGGGCAGATAAACCTGCGTCTCCAGCGCCAGCTCGGGGATGACGAAGACGCCGTTCTGCCCGCG
>MWBF01000128.1 GCA_002068935.1 Chloroflexi bacterium ADurb.Bin325 | reverse complement strand
TCGAACGAGACGATGCCCATATCGCGCAGCGCCTTGGTGAAGAAGCGCGTGTAGAGCAGGTGCATGGTGGCGTGCTCCGGCCCGCCGGTGTATTGATCCACCGGCAGCCAGTAGTCGCCCGCCTGCGCATCCCACGGCATATCGTCCGCGTGCAACTGCTCGCCCGCCTTGCGATAGGGCGTGACATAGGCGTACTGGTACCACGACGAGCACATGAAGGTGTCCATCGTGTCCGTCTCGCGCGTGGCCTCGCCGCCGCACTTCGGGCAGGTCGTATGCAGGAAGCCCGCGTCGAACTTCAGCGCGTTCTCGCCGGTCGACGGGATCTCGGCGTCCTCCGGCAGGCGGACGGGCAGATCCTCGTATGGGACCGGCACGACGCCGCAGCCGGGGCAGTAGATCATCGGGATGGGCGCGCCCCAGTAGCGCTGGCGGCTGATGAGCCAGTCGTGGAGCCGATAGTTGACCGCGGCCTTGCCGGCGCCCCGTTCGGCCAGCCACGCCGTGACCTGCTGCCGGGCGGTCTCGCCGGACGTGCCGGTGAACGCGGCGGAGTGGATCATCGCGCCGTAGTCCGCATGATAGAGCACGTCGCGATACCACTCGACCGCCCACCACATCTCCATCGTGGTGCGGAACTGGCGCATATAGTCGTAGCCCGCGTGCATCTGCGCCATGATGGCCGCATCCGCCGCGGCCGAGTCGAGCGTCATCACGCGGTCGCGGAAGACGACGTGCCAGCCCAGGCCCACGATATCGGCCCAGTGGCCCGGCTTCAGGTGCGCCTGCAAGACGGGGATGTAGGCCGCGACCTGGGCGTGGCCGTCCAGCGCCACCGCATAGAAGCGGCCCCGGCCCGGGATCGCCAGCGGCTCCGCGGCCAGCCCCGCGGCCATCAGGCTCGCGCCGAAGCCGGCGTCCACCGACCCCTCCCACACCGCGCTCTTGGCGCGGCCATCGTTGCGCTCGATGACCGGCACGATCGGCAGGCCGAACTGGCGGGCGAACTCGAAGTCGCGGTCGTCGTGCGCGGGCACGGCCATGATCGCGCCGGTGCCATAGCCCATCAGCACGTAGTCCGCGATCCAGATGGGGATGCGCTGGCCGTTGACCGGGTTGACGGCGTATGCGCCGATGAAGACGCCCGTCTTGGCCTTGTCGGCCGCGGTGCGCTCGATCTCCGTCTGGCGGCTGGCCTGAAGCTGGTAGGCCGTCACCGCGTCGCGGCGCTCGGCGGTCGTCAGCCGATCCACCAGGGGGTGTTCGGGCGAGAGCACCATGAAGGTCGCGCCCCACAAAGTGTCGGGCCGGGTCGTGAAGACCACGATGTCCTGCCCGCCGTCGCCGGCGGCCCCGGCCTCAGCCTTGAATGTGACCTCCGCGCCCTCGCTGCGGCCGATCCAGTTGGTCTGCAACGTGCGGATGCGCTCCGGCCAGTCGATGTGGTCGTAGCGCAGCAGCTCGTCGGCGTAGGCCGTGATCTTGAAAAACCACTGCTCCAGCTCCTTCTTGATGACCGGCGTGCCGCAGCGCTCGCAGTGGCGATCCTCGCCCCAGACCTGCTCGCGGGCCAGCGTCGTATTGCAGTTCGGGCAGAAGTCCACCGGCGAGAACGCGCGGTAGGCCAGCCCGTGCTCGTACAGCTTGAGGAAGAACCACTGGGTCCACTTGTAATATTCCGGGTCGCACGAGACGGCCTCGTGATCCCAGGCCCACATCGCGCCCATGGTGCGCAGCTGGCTGCGCATCCGCTCGATGTTCGTCAGCGTCCAGCGATACGGGTGCGTGCGGTGCTTGATGGCCGCGTTCTCCGCGGGCAGGCCGAAGGCGTCGAACCCGATGGGGAAGAAGACGTTGTAGCCCCGCATGCGCAGATAGCGCGCGGCCGCATCCGACGGCGTCATCGCGTACCAATGGCCGATGTGGAGGTCGCCCGACGGGTAGGGGAGCATGGTCAGGAAGTAGTATTTCTGGCGCTCCGGGTCCTCCCGCGTGGCATAGAGCCCGCTCTCGGCCCACTGCTGCTGCCAGCGCGGCTCGATGACCTGCGGGTTATAACGTTCGGCGATACGCTTTTCGGCCATAGGTTCCTCCACTTGCGCGAATTGGCTCCAGAGAAAACAAAAATCCCCTTCGTCGTCAGGGACGAAAGGGATTCCGCGGTACCACCCTGGTTGCCGGTAGTGGACCTGAGGGGATTCGAACCCCTTGCCTCTTGAATGCCATTCAAGCGCTCTCCCAATTGAGCTACAGGCCCATGAGTTGACCGACCACTTAGGCGCTATAACGGGCGCGATCCCGGTGCAGGTTACAGCGTCGTGCGGCTGTGGCCGGACCGCCACTGCGCGCTGACAGCGTTTCACCCGCACGGCTCCCGGACGAGTTCGGCCTCGGAGTGGGCTTCGGGCCACCCGCGGGGTTTGCACCCTCCCCCGCTCTCTGCGAAGCTGGCCTACTACTTCCGTTCATCGCCGGCATATCGGGTTGGAAACCGAGTGGAGCTGAGGGGACTCGAACCCCTTGCCTCTACAGTGCGATTGTAGCGCTCTCCCAGATGAGCTACAGCCCCGTGAGCGAAGGGTAGTATAGCCTGAGTGGGTTGGAGTGTCAAATCTACCCGTGCGGCAATTCCGGCCGCGCGGCCACGTCCGTTCGTAGTAGGCGCTTAAGCGCCCACTACGAACCTGGGCATTGGTTTGTAGTAGGCGCTTAAGCGCCCACTACGAACCTGGGCATTGGTTTGTAGTAGGCGCTTAAGCGCCCACTACGAACGAAACTGGTTTTTTGACACCCTCCGCCATCTATGCTAGACTTTCTCCTCGTGAAAAGATGGCGCGCCAGATCCGCGACGTGGCACACCACGCCGGAGGGATGGCCCGGGCCAGAAGCATATTGTTCGGAGCGATTCATGGCATTCAGTCTGCCAGCCGATGGCCTCACGGCCTGTGGCCGACGCTTTCCTCGTCGTCGTACCAGCGGAGCGGGACAACACCCGGTCTAGGGCACGCGCGAGCTGAACATCTACGACAGATCAAGCGCCAGCACCCCCTACCCGGGTGCTGGCTTTTTGTTTGTCATCTGCGGCGCTGCGGCCAGTCGGGGCCGCGGCCGGTCGCCTTCTTATTTGCACAGGGAGCAAGGTCTTATGTTGAAGATCGGCATCATCGGCGCAACGGGCTACACGGGGCTGGAGCTGTTGCGCCTCTTGCAGCGCCACCCCGCCGCGGAGATCGCCTGGCTGACCTCCGAGAACTCCGCGGGGCAGCGGTTCGGCGCTGCATTTGCAGTCCCGCCCCCCATCGGAGAACACACGCTGGTCAAGCTGGCCGATGCGGATCTGGCCGCCGCGGACGTGGTGTTCTGCTGTCTGCCCCATGCAGCCAGCCAGGCGCCCGTCGCCGCGGCCCGCGCGGCCGGCGCGCGCGTCATCGACCTCAGCGCGGACTACCGGCTGCACGACCCCGCGGTCTACGAGGCGTGGTACAACCACCCGCACGAGCAGACCGCGCTGCTGGCCGAGGCGGTCTACGGCCTGCCCGAGCTCTATCGCCCGGAGATCGCCCGCGCCGCGCTCGTCGCCAACCCCGGCTGCTACCCGACCAGCGTCATCCTCGGCCTCGCGCCGCTGGCGCGCTGTGGTTGGCTCGCCGGCACGATCATCGCGGACAGCAAATCGGGCGTCTCCGGCGCGGGCCGCACGCCGACGCTCAAGACGCACTTCGTCGAGGCGAGCGAGAACTTCAGCCCCTACAACATCGGCCGGGTGCACCGCCACCTCGTGGAGATGGAGCAGGAGCTGAGGCTGGCGGAGGGCGCGGCGCAGAACGGCTGGCAGCTCATCTTCTCGCCCCACCTGCTGCCCGTCAACCGCGGCATCCTCTCTACCATTTACGTCAACCTGCCCGCGGGCGTCACGGAGGCGCAGGTGCGCGAGCAGTATGCGGACGCCTATCGCGCCGAGCCCTTCGTCAACCTCCTGCCCGCGGGCCAGGTCGCGACGCTGGCCCATACGGTGCACACGAACTACATCGCCATCGCGCTGACCTTCGTGCCCAACACGCAGACGCTCATCGTCACCGCCAGCATCGACAACCTCGTCAAGGGCGCATCGGGCCAGGCCATCCAGAACCTGAACATCATGCACGGGCTGGACGAACGGATGGGCCTGCTATGAGCGCACACGACAGGCCCGTTATCGTGCTGAAGATCGGCGGCAACCAGGTCGAGGACGAGGCATTTCTCGCCGGGTTCGTCGCGGCCGTTCGCGGCCTCCTGGCCGAGCACGCGGTCATCATCGTCCACGGCGGCGGCAAGGAGATCGCGGATCTGCACGGACAGCTCGGCGTCGGGTTCGAGACGGTGGAGGGGCTGCGCGCGACCTCGGAGGAGAGCCTGCGGCTGGTCGAGATGGTGCTCAACGGCGTCGTCAACACGCGGCTGGTGCGCTGGCTGGTCAACGGCGGGGTGGACGCGCTGGGGCTGAGCGGCGTGGCGCTGGGGCTGGTGCGCGTGACGCCGCTCTCGATCAACGGCCGCAGCCTGGGCCGGGTCGGCCAGGTGGCCGCGGTCAACGGCGAGGCGCTGCTCCAGTTGCTCGACCTCGGCATGACCCCGGTCATCTCGCCGGTCTCGCTCGGCGAGGATGGGCTGGCGTACAACGTCAACGCGGATCACGTGGCCGCGGGCGTCGCGCGGGCCGTCGAGGCCACCCGGCTGGTCTTCGTGAGCAACGTGCCGGGCGTCCAGGTCACCGGGCGGACGATGCGCGGGCTGACCATCGCGCAGATCGAGGGGCTGATCGCGGAGGGGCATATCACGGGCGGCATGATCCCGAAGGTGCGCTCCGCGCTGGAGGCGGTCCAGAGCGGCGTCTATCAGGCGGTCATCACCGACCTTGCCGGTCTCGCGAGCGGCAACGGCACCGCGGTGATCCGCGGGTGATGGGGTGACGGGGAAGGAGGGCGTTATGGAAGACATCATGGAGCTCGAAGGGCGGCACGTGTTGCAGACCTATGCCCGGGCGCCGTTCGTGCTGGATCACGGCCAGGGGTGCTGGGCGTATGACACGCAGGGCAACGCATATCTGGACTGCGTGGCGGGCATCGCGGTCAACGCGCTCGGCCACGCGCACCCGGCGCTCGTCGCCGCGCTGACCGGGCAGGCCGGCAAGCTGTGGCACACCTCCAACCTGTATCACACCGCGCCGCACGCCCGGCTCGCGGCGCGGCTCTGCGCGCACAGCTTTGCGGAGCGCGTCTTCTTCTGCAACTCCGGCGCGGAGGCGAACGAGGGCGCGTTCAAGTTTGCGCGCAAGTGGGCCCACGACCATTACGGGCCGGAGAAGCACGTCATCGTCGCGTTCACGAACGCGTTCCACGGCCGCACCTTCGGCGCGCTGGCCGCGACCCCGCGCGAGAAGTATCAGGCGCCCTTCCGCCCGCTGCTGCCCGGCGTGCGCATCGCGCCCTTCAACGATCTGGCCGGCGCCGCGGCCGCGTTCGATGACAGCGTGTGCGCGGCCATCGTCGAGCCGATACAGGGCGAGGGCGGCATCCACCCCGCGACGCCGGAGTTTCTCGCCGGCCTGCGCGATCTGTGCGACCGCCACAACGCCCTGCTGATCTTCGACGAGGTGCAGTGCGGCGTCGGGCGCAGCGGCACGCTGTGGGCCTACCAGGGCTACGGCGTCACGCCCGACCTGCTGACCGCCGCCAAGCCGCTCGCCGGCGGCCTGCCGATGGGCGCGATCCTGATGAGCGAGGCGGTCGCCGCGGCCATGCACCCGGGCGACCACGGCAGCACCTTTGCCGGCTCGCCGCTCGTCGCCGCGGTCGCCGAGGCGCTGCTCGACCAGGTGGACCGGCCCGAGTTCCTGGCGGACGTGGCGGCCAGGGGCGAATACCTGAAGGAACGGCTGGAGGAGCTCAACTCGCCGCACATCGCCGGCGTGCGCGGCCGCGGGCTGATGATCGGCGCGGATCTGGACATTCCCGCGGCGGACGTTATCAACGCGGGGTATCGCCACGGCCTGCTGCTCGCCAATGCGGGGCCGCAGACGCTTCGCCTCGTGCCCCCGCTGATCATCACGCGGGCCGAGATCGACACGCTCATCGAACGGCTGACCGCGGCGCTGGCGGAGCTCGGATAGATTTTCGCAACCGGGCCGGCCTCGCGGCCGGCCGACAAGAAATCATGGAAGGGATGATGGAGACACATATACGCAAGGCCACCGAGGCGGACATCGAGCCTATCCTGGAGATCATCAACGGCTATGCCGCGCAGAACCTGATGCTGCCGCGCACTCCCGAACAGATCCGCCGCGTGCTGCCGAAATTCCTGGTCGCGGAGCAGACGGGGCGCATCGTCGGCTGCGGCTCCAACGTCGAGCTGACGCCGAGGCTGACCGAGCTGCGGTCGCTGGCCGTCGCGCAGGATCAGCGCGGCACCGGCCTGGGCCGGCGGCTCGTCCATGCGCTCGTCGAGCAGGCGCGCGCGGACGGCTACGACCAGATCTGCGCGCTGACCCTGAGCGAGGAATTCTTCAACCGCTGCGGCTTCACGACCGTGGATCGCTGGTCGATCTCGCCGAAGATCTGGCACGAGTGCGTGTTCTGCCCGAAGTTCGATGCGTGCGACGAGATCGCAGTGGCGCTGAATCTGACGGAGACGGCCCCGGCCCTGGCCTCGCTGGCGCCCGAAGTCAGCCTGAAGCTGTGGCAGGCGCTGAAGCTCGGCCGGCTCCAGATGCTCCGGCAGAAGGTATAAGGGCCGATCCGAAAATTGCCGGGCTGGCCTCACCCCCTCGGCTCCCCCTCTCCTGACGTGCGAGCCTTTGGCTCGCACGTCAGGAGAGGGGGATGGGGGGTGAGGTCGGCCCCAGCGGGTTGTTCAGCACCTTTCGGACAGATCCTGAATTTTAAGGAGTATTCCCGCAATGTCTGCAAAGAAATCCGCGTGCAAGGTCGTGCTCGCCTATTCGGGCGGGCTGGACACCTCGTGCATCGTGCCGTGGCTCGTCGAGAACTACGGCTGCGAGGTGATCTGTTTCTGCGCCAACCTGGGCCAGGAGGAGGAGCTCTCCGGGCTTGAGGCGAAGGCCCTCGCATCGGGCGCCAGCAAGCTGTATATCGAGGATCTGCGCGAGCAGTTCATCACCGACTTCATCTACCCGACCCTCAGGGCCGGGGCCGTCTATGAGCGGGAATACCTGCTCGGCACTAGCTTTGCGCGGCCCCTCATCGCGCAGAGGATGGTCGAGATCGCCGAGCAGGAGGGCGCGGATGCGGTGGCGCACGGCGCGACCGGCAAGGGCAACGACCAGGTGCGCTTCGAGCTGACCGTCATGGCGCTGAACCCGCGGCTGCGCATCATCGCGCCGTGGCGCGAGTGGCACATCCGCAGCCGCGAGGATGCGCTGAAGTACGCCGCGGAGCACAATGTGCCGGTCACCACGACGCTCCGGTCGATCTACAGCCGCGACCGCAACCTCTGGCACCTGAGCCACGAGGGCGGCATCCTGGAGGACCCCTGGCAGGAGCCGGAAGAGGAGATGTACCAGCTCACGACCAGCCCCGAGACGGCCCCCGACACGCCGGAGTACGTCGAGGTCTACTTCGAGGCCGGCGTGCCCAAGCGGGTCAACGGCGAGGCGCTCGGCCCGGTCGAACTGGTCACGCGGCTGAACGCCATCGCCGCGACGCACGGCATCGGCCGCATCGACCTCGTGGAAAACCGGCTGGTCGGCATGAAGTCGCACGGGGTGTACGAGACGCCCGGCGGCACGATCCTTTACCGTGCACACCAGGCGCTCGAACAGCTCTGCCTGGATCGGGAGACGCTGCACTACAAGCAGATGATCGCGCTCAAATACGCCGACCTGGTCTACAACGGGCAGTGGTTCACCACGGTGCGCGAGGCGCTCGACGCCTTCGTCAACGTCACGCAGGAGCACGTCACCGGGTCGGCGCGGCTGAAGCTGTACAAGGGCAACATCACCCTCGTGGGCCGCAGGTCGCCCTACAGCCTGTACCGGGAGGACTACGCCACCTTCGGCGAAGAGGATGTCTACAACCAGAAGGACGCCGAGGGCTTCATCAAGCTGTTCGGGCTGCCGCTGAAGGTCTCTGCGCTGCTGGATATCGAGGGCACCGGCGTGAGCAAGTATCACAGCCCGGACTACAGCAAGTTCAAGCGGGACTGAGACGGGAATTGTGAATTAAGAATGAGGAATGAGTAACGAGTAAGAAGTAACTGTCGTCTGTCCCGGATGACTCTTTACTCGTCACTCATTTCTCGTTAGTAAGGAGCATGGCATGACCGATCCAGTTCCGCGCGGCTTCCGCTTCGCAGGCGTGGCCGCAGGCATCAAGAAAAACGGCGCGGCCGACGTGGCGCTGGTCGTCAGCGACCGGCCCTGCAACGCGGCCGCCGTGTTCACGCGCAACGCGTTCCCCGCCGCGCCGGTGCAGTACGACCGCGATTTGCTGGCCGAGCGGCCGGCCGGGCTGCGCGGCGCGGCGATCAACTCCGGCTGCGCAAATGCGTGCACGGGCGAGGGCGGGCTGGCCGACGCGGCCGCGATGGCGGCCGACGCGGAGGCCGCGGCCGGGTTGCCGCCGCGCTCGGTCGTGGTGATGTCCACCGGCGTCATCGGCCCGCGGCTGCCGATGGCCAAGATCGCCGCGGGGCTGGCCGCGGCCGCCGCGCAGCTTGCGCCCGACGGCTGGGACGCGGCCGCGCGCGCCATCATGACGACCGACACGCGGCCGAAAACGGCCTTCCGCCAGGTAGACGGCATCCGTCTGTTCGGCATGGCAAAGGGCGCGGGCATGATCCACCCGAACATGGCGACCATGCTGGCGGCCGTCGTCACCGACGCGGAGATCGCGCCGGCCGCGCTGGACGCGCGGCTGCGCCAGGCGACCGCGGCCAGCTTCAACAGCATCAGCATCGACGGCGACACCAGCACGAACGACACCCTGCTCGTCCTGGCCAACGGCGCGGCCGGCCCGGTGGACGCCGACCGTTTTGCCGCGGCGCTGACCGACCTCTGCGCCGACCTTGCCCGGCAGATCGTGCGCGACGGCGAGGGCGCGACGAAGTTCATCACCATCGCCGTGCAGGGCGCGACGTCGGACGACGATGCGCGCCGCGCGGCGAAGGCGGTCGCCAACTCGCCGCTGGTCAAGACGGCCTTCTACGGCGGCGACGCCAACTGGGGCCGCATCCTGGCCGCGGTCGGCTATTCCGGCGCGGCGGTCGACCCCGGCCGCGCGGATCTGTGGATCGAAGGGCAGCCCGGCAGGCTGCAACTGGTGGCCGCGGGCCAGCCGCTCGCCTATTCCGAGGAGCTGGCGACCGCCATCTTCCAGGGGGCCGACATCCGCGTGACGGTGGAGCTGGGGCTGGCCGCGGGCCGCGCGACCGTCTGGACGTGCGACCTGAGCCACGCCTACGTGGACATCAACGGGAGCTACCGGACGTAGCGCGTCCGCGGCCAGAAGGACTATCCATGACGCAACTCTGGGGCGGCCGTTTCAGCGGGCAAAACGACCCGCTGATGGCCCGGTTCAACGCCTCGCTGCCGTTCGACTGGCGGCTGTGGGAGGCCGACATCGCCGGCTCGCTGGCCTGGGCGCAGGCCAGCCGCGCCGCGGGCCTGCTGACCGCGGACGAGTGCAGCGCGATCACCCGCGGGCTGGCCGAGGTCAGGGACGAGATTGCCGCGGCCGGCGCGGCCGCGTTCGCCGCGGCGGCCGACGAGGACATCCACACCTATATCGAGCGCCGGCTGACCGAGCGCATCGGCCCGGTCGCGGGCAAGCTGCACACGGGCCGCAGCCGCAACGACCAGGTCGCTACCGACGTGCGGCTGTGGCTGCGCGGGGAGATCGCGGGGCTGGAGCGCGCGCTGGCCGATCTCGTCGCCTCCGCGGCCAGCCGCGCAGAGGCCGAGATCGACGTCCTGATGCCCGGCTACACCCACGTCCAGCCCGCGCAGCCCGTCCGCTGGAGCCACTGGCTGCTGAGCCATGCCTGGCCCTGGCAGCGCGACCGCCAGCGCCTGGCGGAGCTGGCGCGGCGGG
>MWBF01000127.1 GCA_002068935.1 Chloroflexi bacterium ADurb.Bin325 | reverse complement strand
GCCTTCGGCTCGCACGTCAGGAGAGGGGGATGGGGGGTGAGGTAAGCCAGAGCAATTTTCGGATAGGTTCTTAGCCGCGGATAGGCCCCCCAGGGCCCATCCCAGCGCGCGCAGACGTCTGGTCCCGCCGGATGTCTGCGCGTTTTCCTTGTTTCAGGAGCCAAGCGGGTGAAGCTATCTGTCCTGATCCCTTGCTACAACGAGCGAGAGACCATCCAGGAGATCGTCGCGCGGGTGCGGGCGGTCGATGTGCGGATGCGCGTGCGCGATGGGCGCTTCGGCCTGCCGGTCGCGGCGGACGGCACCGTCGAGCTGACCGTCGAAAAGGAGATCATCATCGTGGACGACGGCTCGCAGGACGGCACGCGCGACCTCCTGCCCGGGCTGGCCGCGCTGCCCGATGTGTTCGTCCACTATCACGAGCGGAACCGCGGCAAGGGCGCGGCAGTGCGCACCGCCATCGAACATGCGACGGGCGACATCATGCTGGTCCAGGACGCCGACCTGGAATACGACCCGCGCGAGTACCCCGCGCTGCTCCAGCCCATCATCGAGGGCCGGTCGCAGGTGGTCTACGGCAGCCGCTTCCTGGGCGGCCCGCGCAAGGCCATGCTTTTCTGGCACATGCTGGGCAACAAGTCGCTGACCCTGTTCACCAACATCCTGTTCGACACGATCCTGAGCGACATGGAGACCTGCTACAAGGTCTTCACGCGCGAGGTCGCCCAGAAGTTGCAGCTCAAGTCGCCGGGCTGGGGCTTCGACCCGGAGATCACCGCCAAAATCCTCAAGCGCGGCTACCGCATCTACGAGGTGCCCATCTCGTACACCGGCCGCGAGTATCACGAGGGCAAGAAGATCGACTGGCGCGATGGCCTGACGGTCATGTGGACGCTGCTGAAGTACCGTTTGACGGAGTAGGACGTGCTGGCGGCGCGCAACCGGCCTTCCCATCCAGGGATCAGCCTCCGGGCCGCGCGCCGTATCTCGCGGCCTACCCGCTGCACCGTGACGAGGCGCTCTACGGCTACTGGGCGCGGCTGATCGCCTCGGGCCAGGACCCCCTGCTGCTGACCCCCTGGATCGACAAGCCGCCGCTCGTGCTCTATCTGATCGCGGGCAGCTTCCGGCTGTTCGGCGCGGGCGGCGCGGCGGCCAACGACCTGGCCCTGCGGCTGCCCGGCATGGTCGCCTCGGTGCTGGCCGTGCCCGCGCTCTACGGGCTGGCGCGGGCCGTGTACGGCCGCCGCGTGGGGCTGCTGGCCGCCGCGCTGTTTGCGCTCTCGCCCTTCGCCATCCTTTTTGCGCCCACCGCGTTCACCGACCCATGGCTGACGCTCTGGCTGCTGCTCGCGGCCTGGGCCACGCTGGCCCGGCGACCGTTTCTCGCGGGGCTGCTGGCCGCGCTGGCCATCGCCAGCAAGCAGCAGGGCGTGTTCGTCGTCCCGCTGGTGTTGTTGATTGCGAGCGGGGACACCCTGGACGACCGGCCGGTGAAGCGCCCCGTTCGCGCGCAGGCCAGCCGAAGGTCGGCCGTCCTCGCGCGCCTTAAGCCCTTCGGGGCCGGCCTGCTCGGCTCTGCGCTGGCGTTCGGCCCGCTCACCTACTGGGACAGCCTGCGCTGGCACAACCGGCCCAGCTTCTGGGATCGCAGCCTCAGCACCTACAACCCGCTGACCCTCGCCGCGCCCGCGGAGTGGCCGCTGCGGCTGGGCCGGTGGGCCGAGCAGGCCGGCTACTGGTTCGGCCACCCTGCGATCACCGCGGGGGTGCTGGCGCTGGCGGCCGCGGCGGTCTATCTGGGCCTGCGGAGTTGTCATGGCCCCTGGACCGCCATCCAGGCTGAAGATGCCGGAAGCGCCCTGAGCGGAGGTCGCACGCAGCGCGGCCGCAGTCGAAGGGGCGGCCATTCTCCGAGTAGTGGGCATGACCCTTGGGCTATCATCCAGGATAAAGACGCCGGAAGCACCCTGAGCGGAGGCCGCACGCAGTGCGGCCGCAGTCGAAGGGGCGGCCATTCTCAGAGCAGTGGCACCGAAAGCTCTGGCCCTGTGCGCGTGCCGGAGCAGCAGGATGCGGCCGCCGCGCAACTGTCCCCGCGCGAGGCCCGACTGACCATACTGTTCGCCGCCTATGCCCTGGGCTACTTTGCGCTCCACGTCCTCGTCACCTTCCAGCCGTGGGATCGCTACCTCCTGCCGCTTCTGCCGCTTGTCTGTCTGCTGGCCGGCCGCGGGCTGGCCGCGCTGCTCGCGGCCGAGCGCGGGCCGTTGCCGGCGCTCGCGCTGGCGATCGCGCTGACCGGCGCGGCCGCGCTGGGCGTGACCGGCCGCCTGCCTATCGGCAGCGACCACGGCGCGTACGCGGGCCTGCCCCAGGTCGTCGCGCAACTGCGCCGCCAGCCGGCGGATGCGGTCATCTATCAGCACGCGCTCGGCTGGCACTTCGACTATTATCTGTTCGACGCACCCCAGGAGTCGCGCGTCCTGCCCACCTTCGAGCAGGAGTGGGCGGAGGCCGCGCGGCTGCCCCTGGCCGGTCGCGGACTGGCGCTGGCCGAGGCCGGCCGCATCCGCCGCCGCGACGGCAGCGCCTCCTTCGTCCTGTACCGCGTGACCTCGGCGCACGCGGCCGGGCCATGAGCGGCCCGCGGATGCCGCGGCCGCGCGGCTGCGGCGCGGACCTCGCAGCGTGGCTCGCGCTGGCGCTGGCGACGCTCGTCGTCCTGTGGCCGCTGGGGACGACCAACCGCATCCTGGCCGGCGTCGACGCCTTCACCTACTTCGACCCATACTGGGATTACCGCATGGCCGCGCTGGCCGCGGGGCAACTGCCGCTGTGGAACCCGTATCTGTTCCTCGGCGTGCCCTTCCTCGCCAACCCGCAGGCCGCGGTGCTCTACCCGCTCCACTGGCCGCTGAGCTGGCTGTCGTCGCAGGCCGCGCTCGTCTGGTCCGCGCTCCTTCACGTCTGGCTCGCGGCGGGGTTTACCTACACGCTGGCGCGGCGCTCGTTCCGCCTGACACGGCCGGCCGCCTGGCTCGCGGGCGCGCTGTTTGCGCTGGGCGGGTTCACGCTGGCGCGCGTCGAGAACATCAACCAGCTCAACGCGCTGGCATGGTTCCCTGCGCTGCTCTGGCTCTACGATGAGACCGCGAGGGCCGCGTCGTGGCGGGGCCGCGTGCGCTGGGGCGTCGCGCTCAGCATCGCCATCGCGCTGCAACTGCTGGCGGGC
This sequence comes from Chloroflexi bacterium ADurb.Bin325, assembly GCA_002068935.1. Taxonomy (GTDB): domain Bacteria; phylum Chloroflexota; class Anaerolineae; order CG2-30-64-16; family CG2-30-64-16; genus MWBF01. Next base: position 6,870 of record MWBF01000127.1, on the reverse strand, counting down.
CACACGCAGACGACCTTCATCAACATGGTGGGGCTGGGGCTGTATGCGCTGGCGCGGGGGGCGCGTCCTTCGACTGCGGCCGCACTGCTGCGCCGGCTCGTCGCCGCGCTCGCGCCGCTGCTGGCGATCCTGCCGGCGCTCGCCCTGTCCGCGGCGCAGCTCCTGCCCACGCTGGAGCTCAACGCGCTGGGGCTGCGCACGGGCGGGCTGCCCTACCGCCAGGCGGCCAGCTTCTCGCTGCGGCCGCGGCTGCTGGCACAAACCCTGCTGCCGCCCTACGGCGGCGGGCTGGCCGAGGCGTTTGCGAGCGAGGGCTACGCCGAGTTCGCCGGCTACGTGGGCATCGTCGGGCTGCTCCTGGCAGGCTGGGCGCTGGCGCATGCGCTGCGCGCGTGCAGGCTTCGGCTCCCTCGACTGCATGTGTCACTGCGTGACACCCTCCGCTCAGGATGCCTCCGCTACTCTGAAAATGCCGAAAGCACCCTGAGCGAAGGGCGTCGCTGCGCGACGTCCGCAGTCGAAGGGGCAGCCCTCACGCCCGCTCCTTCGACTGGCCTTTCGTCGTCAGCCGCGTCGAGCAGGACAACCCGCTCAGGATGCTCCGCCAGTGATAGCGGTTCAGTCGTCGGCCCGGCGCTGCTGGCCGCGATAGGGCTGTTCCTGGCGCTCGGCGCATACAACCCGGCCTACTACCTGCTGTGGCGCATCGTGCCCGGCTTCGACCTGTTTCGCGCGCCCGCGCGCTGGCTGGAGCTCTATGCACTCGGCGTCGCGCTGCTGGCCGGCCGCGGGCTGGACGCGCTCCCCTTGCCGCCGCGCGCCCCGCGCCTCGGACGCTACATCCTGCGCCGGGCCGCGCTGATCTTCCTCGTGCTGGCCGGCGCGGTGCTGCTGGCCAGCCAGCAGATGCCCCCGCTCGCGACCATCGGCGGCTGGCTGGCCGCGCTTCTGCTTGTGACTGCCCTCATGTGGGCCGCGCGGCGCTGGCCGCGGGCCGCCAGCGCGGGCCTGCTGATGCTGGCCCTGGCGGAGCTATGGGTCGCGGGCCGCAGCCTGCCCTTTGTCCAGGCCACCGCGCCGCTCGCCGCGGGGCTGCGCAACGCGCCTGCCGCGCTGCTGGCCGCGACCGCGGGACAGCCGCCCGCGGGCCGCGACCGCTTCCTCAGCCTGTCCGACATCCGCTTCGACCCCGGCGACCTGGCCGCGCTGCGCAAGCTCCAGGCCGACCGGCTGCCCGCGGACGCGGTCGAGCGCATGGTGCGCGCGGCCAAGCAGACCGAGGTCATCGCGCCGAACCTGCCGCTGCGCTTTCGCCTGCCCGCGGTGGACGGCTACGACGGCGGCCTGCTGCCGCTGGGCCGCTACGTCCAGCTTCAGTCGCTGTTCCTGCCGCCGGAGAGCCTGGTGCCGGACGGTCGGCTGCGCGAGCAGTTGCAGCACATCCCGCCGGATCGCCTGCTCGACCTGACCGGCGTGCGCTTCGTGGTCACGGACAAGCAGCACGACCTGTGGGCCGACGACGTGTACTACGACCTGGAACATCCGGCGGCGCTGGCGCCCGGCGCGACGCTCGAGCTCGATCTCGCGGGCTATCCGCCCTTCTCCGCGACGGGGCTGGGCCTCGTCGTCGACGCCGCGGGCGACGCGGCGCGCGGGACGGTCGGCGTGGCCGCGAGGGGCACGAACGTAACGTTGCCGTTCATCGCGCGGCCCGCGGACGGTGACGGCCCCGCGATCCCGCTGCGGCTGGACTTCCCCGCGGCGCTCGCGCCGGCGCGCCTCACGGTTGCGGCGGATGCGGCCGGCCCCGGCCTGACGCTGCGCGGGCTCAGCCTGATCGACGCGCGCACCGCGACGCACACCTCCATCACCGTCTCCCCGCGCGGCAACTTCCGGCGCATCCACAGCGGCGATGTCAAGGTCTACGAGCGGATCGATGCGCCGGGCCGCGCCTGGCTGGTGCACGCAGCCGCGCCGGCCGCGGACGACGAGGCCGCGCTGGTCGCGCTGGCGGATCCCGCGTTCGACCCGCGCGCGCGGGCGATCCTGAGCGACGCGGCCGCGCCGCCGGGGCTATCCGCCGGGCCGGACGCCGGCGCGCGCGCGGGCGAGTCGGTCACGGTCGTGTCCTACGCGGCCGAACGGGTCGCGCTGCGCGCCGATGTCGCGGCCCCTGCGCTGCTCGTCCTGGCGGACGCCTTCTATCCGGGCTGGCAGGCGACGGTGGACGGCGCGCCCGCGGCGATCCTGCGGGCGAACCTGATGTTGCGCGCGGTCGCCCTGTCGCCGGGGCAACACGACGTGATCCTGACCTACCGGCCCGCGAGCTGGCAGCGGGGCTCGCGGGCCAGCCTGGTCGCGCTGGGCGGCCTGCTCGCACTGCTCGCCGCGAGCTTCCGCCGCCGGCCTGTGTTATAATCCAACCAACGCCTTGCGCCATCGTGGAGGTGGGGATGAACGTCTTCAATCGTATCGTCGTCGTATTGGCCCTGTTGGTCCTGCTGATCGCGCTGGTCGCGCTGGCCGTCGCGCCCTTCAATGTGCTGAACGCGGCGCGCGCCGGCGTGGACGGGCTACAGACCCTCCTGACAAACCTCGCGCAATCCTCGAATATCCTGTTCGTGATCATGCGCGCAGCGGCCATCCTGCTCGCCGTGCTGGTCTTCGGCCTGCTCCTGGCGCTGGAGCTGCGGCGCAGCAGCCCGCGCAGCGTGCGCGTGCACACCGAGGGCGGCAGCCAGGCCGCGGTCACCACCGATTCGGTGGCCCGGCGGCTGACCTGGCACATCGCGCAACTGGCGGACGTCCTCTCGGTCACGCCGGTGGTCAGCGCGCGCGGCCGCTCCGTGAATGTGCGGATCGACCTGGAGACGCAGCCGGAGGTGGATGTGCCCATGAAGACGGACGAGGTGGTCGGCGTCGCGCGCGAGGTGATCACCGAGCGGATGGGCCTGCAACTGGGCAAGGTCGAGGTGCGCATCAAACATGCGCCCTATCAGGGAGGGGCGGACGCGTGACCGGATCGGAGATCCACGGGCCGGCCCCGGAGGCCGCGGCCCCCGGGCCGGCCAGCGCCGACGGGCCGCCGGACGGAGCCGCGCCCCGCGGGGCCGATTTGCAGAGCGTGGTGGAAAGCCTGCTCTTTGTCGCGGCCTCGCCCACGCCCCTGGCCCGGCTGGCCCAGGTGACCGGCGCGACCGAGGATGCCGTGAACGAGGCGCTGGAGCAGATCGCCGCGAGCTACGGCCTGGCCGGTCGCGGGCTGCGCCTGCTACACAAGGGCGACCGCGTCTATCTGACGACCGCGCCCGAATCGAGCGCGTTCATCGAGAAATTCCTGGGCCTCGACCTGAGCAGCAAGCTCTCCACGGCCGCGCTGGAGACGCTGGCCGTCATCGCCTATCGCCAGCCGCTGACCCGCGGCGACATCGAGACGATCCGCGGGGTCAACTGCGACGGAGTGCTGCGCACCCTGATCGCGCGCGAGCTCGTGGAGCCGGTGGGCCGGCTCGAACAGCCGGGCCGCCCCTTCCTCTACGGCACGACGCTGCAATTCCTCCACTACTTCGGGCTGGACAGCCTGGAGCGCCTGCCCCCCCTGCCTGCGGATCGAGACGCGGGCGCGCCCCCTCCGACAACGTAGGTCACAAAGTCTCGACAGAGATCGAACCTTTGCACCGGGATCTCCTGTGCGGCGGCGACATGACCGCCCAGAAAGTAAAATGGACTACTGTAGCTTTGTCTCTGCGGGCTTACGCTAACAAGCGAGTCATCGAGCCCGTACTCTCTCATCGGGTTCCAGCAAGGAGATCCTATGGCTGAAAACCTATGGGCATTACGCGAACAGAAGAAGTTGAGCGTAGCGACCCTCGCCAGCCGAGCCGGTCTGCCGATCGGGCTCATCATGGAGTATGAGGCCGGGCAGCGCAGCATCGACGCCCGGCATCTCACACGGCTGGCGCGGGCGCTCTATGTGGAGGAGGCCGACCTGCGGCTGCGGTCAGACCCGCGGCCGGGGACGGGCCAGTTGGAGCGCCAACCCCGGCCCGCGGCTGCGCCGGCCGCCGCGGGGCCCGTGCAGCCGGCCGGCCAGACGAATCACCGTTCCGACCCGGCCGCGGGCAGCCCTCAGCCGACGCCGGCGAGCGGCGCGGCGCGGCCGCCGCGCGAGCGCGGCCCCCGGCCCCCGCGCGTCCAGACGCCGCGGCCGCCGGCCCCGGCCCGGCCCAGCCAGATCACCCACCTGCAAGAGGTCCTGGCGCGGCTGGGCCGCGCCCAGGCCCAGGTCGAGGCGGAGCTGGGCAAGCCGCTGGCCGAGATCGACCGGCCCACCGCGAGCAAGCTGCTGACCCAGTTCCAGACGGAGCTGCGCGAGGGGCGCAGCGCGGAGCGACATCGGGCCTATCTGCCCGAGGCGGTCGACCAATACGAGATGCGCTATCTGACCGAGGTGCAGGAGGCCGGGACGCCGCTGCACTTCACGCTGTTCGATAATACGACCCTCGCCGGCGCGGTCGTGGGGTTCGGGCCGTACAATATCACGGTGCGCGAGGCCGACGGCCGCGAGGTCACGGTCAACAAGCTGGCCGTCGTCAGCTATGTCAAGATGCCGGCCGCGCCTCCGGCTGGCCAGGAGCCAGCAGCATGAGCCTGGGCGACTATCTCCGCCTCTTGCGGGCGCAGCGCGGCGGCGTGACGCCGTTCGACATCGAGACGGCCCTGCCGGAGCTGACGAAGGGCAGCTATCGGCAGATGGAGCAGCGTTATCGCGCGGTGGGCGACGACGAGTCGCTCCGGCTGATCGCGGGCTATTACGGGCAGCCGTTCGAGGAGCTGCGCTGGCGGCTGGACTGGCCGCGCAAGGCGCTCAGCCGGGCGCTCGTCCAGGCGCTCACGACCGACGCGGCCATCTCGCTGTATCTCTGGAACGGGCAGGAGAAGACGGGCCGCGTGAAGTGGTGGGATCTGGGCGCGCTGGAGCTGGAGACGTCCGACGGCCCCATCGTCATCCAACGCCACGCGGTGGCGCGCTGGGATCAGCGCGCGGCCGACGATGACCCTGCCGCCGCGGACGACGCTGACAGCGACGACTGAGCCGTCGGGATAAGGCCCGCTGGGCCGCGTCAACCAAAAGCCTATCCGAATGGCGTGCTCTGGCCGAGCCCAGCGCTTTTCGGATAGGCTTTTGGATTTGTTCCTCACCCCCCAGCCCCCTCTCCTGAGGGGCTGGGGGCGAGGCCAGGCAATCAACAGTTTTCGGATAGACGGTCAGCCGCCGCGGCCCCGAACATTTTTCAGATCCGCTGGCTCTGCCAGCGCCCCTGACGGAAGCGCAGCGCCATCAGCAGCGTCTGTACCCCGAACCCCACGACGAGCGCCCAGAAGATGCCGTGGATGCCCCAGCCCGCGCCGGTGGAGAGCAGCCAGACCGTGGGCAGCAGCACCACGATCTGCGAGATGAAGTTGATGACCATCGGCGACACCGTGTCGCCCGCGCCGGTCAGCGCGCCGTCCAGGACCGTGCTCAACAGCAGCAGCAGTCGGTAGAGCGAGAGCACGCCGATGACCTGCACCCCCAGCGCGATGGTCGCGGGGTCCGAGGTGAAGGCCGTATAGACGGGCGTCGCAAAGAGCATCAGCAGCCCCAGCGCGACCGCCGCGCTGATCCCCGCGGCCCAGGCCGCGAGCCTGACCGCGCGCGATGCGCGGGCGGGCTGGCCTGCGCCGAGGTTCTGCCCCACCATCGCGGGCGCGGTTGCGGCCAGCCCGCCTGCGGGCGCGAGCAGCAGCCCGCTCTGGCGGCCGAACAGGCTGAACGCGGCGACGGGCGCCGCGCCGTAGCCGGCCATGAAACGCAGCAGGATCGTGTTCGTGAGGTTCGGGATGCCCCTCTGGACGATGCCCGGGATGGCGATGCGCAGGATGCGCCACATCATGGGCGGGTCCGGCCGCGCATAGCGCCACTCGATGCGGACCGCGGCCCGGCCGCTGGCGAGCAGGAACAGCCCGTAGATCATCCCGGCCGTGTTCGCCAGCACCAGCGCCAGCGCCGCGCCGGTTACGCCCCAGCCGAGCCAGATCAACAGCGGCTCCAGGATCAGCAGCGAGAAGAGGGTCAGCAGGTTCATCTGGAGCGAGAGCTGCGGGTTGCCGGAGGAGCTCAGCATGCTGCCCATGCTGGGCACCATCTCGAGCGCGATGAGGCCGGCGAAGATCACACGGGCATAGGCGATGGTGGGGGCCAGCAGGTCGCCGCTCGCGCCGGCCGCGGCCAGCAGCGGCTCGATGAAGATCAGGCCGAGGATGCCCAGGCTGCCGGACGCCAGCACGAACAGGATCACGGCCTGCGTCGCGGCCCGATCAGCCAGCCCGTGTTCTTCCGCGCCGACATAGCGGCTGATGACCGCGGCGCTCGCGCCGCTGAGCGCCATCAGCACGCTGATGAGGGTGAGGCGGAGCGTGATGGCGATGGTCGCCGCGGCGAGCGCATGGGCGCCCAAGCGGCTGAGCCAGTAGCCATCGTAGAGGCCCGGAAAGAAGGACAGCCCCTGGCTGATCATCAGCGGCCAGCCGAGCTGCCAGATGTTGTCGCGCAGCCGGCCGTGCGTGATGTCCACCGATCGGTCGCCCAACCCCAGGCGCTGCATGAATGTCCGTGAGACGTACAAGGCTTGCGATCCTCACATCGAGATTGCGGGTGGATTCCGGCGCGGCGGATATTGTAGAACCTATCCGAAAATCGCTCTGGCCGGTCTCCGACCGAGCCAGGGGCACGGTCAGAGACCGGCCCCAGCAGGTTTTCGAATAGACACTTAGAATCTATCCGAAAACTCGCTCCGGCTTACCTCACCCCCCATCCCCCTCTCCTGA
>MWBF01000126.1 GCA_002068935.1 Chloroflexi bacterium ADurb.Bin325 | reverse complement strand
GGCCCGCCGCGGCGGAGCAGGCCGCGCGCGCGGCCGTCGCCAGCGGCCGGCTGCCCAAGTTCGCCCATCTCTATCTTGCCAACGCGCTGCTGGCGCAGGGGAAGAGCGCGGCCGCGCTGGAGGCCTACGGCGCCGCGGCCCGCCATTGCGCGGCGGAGGATCTCCTGACCATGCGCCAGGACCTGGCCTGGCTGGCGACGGTCTACCCGGACCTGCCGCAGCCGGCCCATCAGCAGGCCGTCGCGCTGTTTGCGCCGTCGGCCGGCCGCAGCACAACTGCCTGACCTACCATGCCCAGCACCGATACGCCTTCTATCGCCCGTCGCCTCTCGTCCCTCATCCGTCGCCCATCCGTGCCGGCCTGGCTCGCGCTGCTCCTCACGCTGCCCGCGCTGCTGGCGCTGCTCGCGCCGGGCTACTTCTACAAGGCGCACGATGCGCGGCACAGCGTCTTCTATCTCATCGAGTTCGACCAGGCGTTCCGCGCGGGCGCGTGGTGGCCGGTGTGGGGGCCGGATCACGCGATCGGGTTCGGCTATCCGCTCTGGCTGATCTATGCGCCGCTGGCCTACTTCGTCAGCGAGGCGTTCCACCTGCTGGGGCTGGGCTTCACCGCGGCCACCAAGATGACCTGGGCGTTCGGCTTCCTGTTCGGCGCGCTGGGGGTGTACCGGCTGGCGCGGCGCTGGTGGGGCGAGGCCGCGGGGCTGATCGCCAGCGTCGCGTTCACCTATGCGCCCTACCACCTCGTGCAGATCTACGTGCGCGCCGCGCTGTCGGAGTTCATGGCCCTGGCCGTCATGCCGTGGACGCTGCTGGCGCTCGTGGACGTCTGGGAGCGGCCCGGCCCGCGGCGCGCGGGGCTGGCCGCGCTCGCGGTGGCCGCGCTGCTGCTCAGCCATACGGTGTCGGTGCTGTCGTTCGTGCCGCTGCTGGCCGGGTTCACGCTGGTCCTCTTCGTCCGCAGCCTGCTGGCGCTGCGCGGGCAGCCGGGCCGCGCAGCGCTCGTCGCGCTGCAACGGCCCCTGGGCTGGACGCTGGTCGGCGTCGGCCTCGGCGGGCTGCTGGCAAGCATCTTCCTGCTGCCGCTGCTGCTGGAGCGCCACTTCATCAACGAGGCGCAGTGGGTCGGCGCGACCTACAGCTACGAACAGCACTTCGTCTACCCATTGCAGTTCCTCGATCCGCGCTGGGGCTTCGGCTATTCCGTGCCCGGGCCGGGCGACGGCATGAGCTTCCAACTGGGGCTGCTGGTCATTGCGGCCGCGGCCATCGGGGTCGTGGCCGCGCTGGCCGCGCGGCGCGGCCAGCTTGCGCGGCGGGGCGAGGCGCTGTTCCTGGTGCTCGCGACCGTGACGGCCATCTTTGCGATGACGCCGGCCGCGGCCTTCATCTGGGACAGCCTCGACATCATCAAGATGATCCAGTTCCCCTGGCGGCTGCTCGCGGTGACCACGTTCACGCTGGCGCTGCTGGCCGGCGCGGGCGTGCACTGGCTGGAGCGGCGGCGGCCAGCACCCGCGCGGCGGCTCAGCCCGTATGTCTACGGGCTGGCGGCCGTCCTCATCCTCGCCAGCCTGCCGTACGCCATCCCGCAGCTCGTCCCGATCCGCCCGCAGGACGAACAGCCCATCGCGGTGCTGGAGTTCGAGATGGACTACCCCGACATGCGCGCGATGACGAGCTGGTCCGAGCGCATGGCGCTCGACGAGGATTCGCCCCTCATCGCCCAGTATCTCGCGGGCGAGCCGCTGCGCCGCGCCGCGGTGGTCAGCGGCGACGCGGAGATCGTGGCGCAGGAGGCGGGCCCGCTCTCCGCGTCAGCGCAGGTGCGCGCGGCCGGCCCGGCGCGGCTGCGGTTCTACACCTACTATTTCCCCGGCTGGCAGGCATGGCTGGACGGCCAGCCGGTCGCGCTGGCGCCGGATCCGCCGAACGGGCTGATCGGCCTGGACGTGCCGGCGGGCGAGCATACGGTGGAGGTGCGGTTCGGGCCGACGCCCGTGCGCCGGACGGCCGCGCTGATCTCGCTCGTCGCGCTGGCCGCGGTCGCAGGGCTGCTGCTGCCTTTTGCGAATTTGCCGAAACGCCGAGATGGTGGTACGCTCTAGAAACATATGAGTCGCTCCGATGTTCCCCGTACTCACTATGGCCGCGACCGCGTGTGTTCACGCTGTGGCACGCGCGTAGCTCAAAAAGCGGAAACCTGCTTCTTCTGCGGCGCTACGCTCGACAGCGCCCCCAGACGGCAGTTTCGCATTCCCTGGGCCGACCTGTTTCTGTTCGCCGCCATCGCCGGGGTGCTGATCCTGTGGTGGGTGCGGGGCCTCGATGTTCCCGAAGAGCTGCTGGCCAGCCCATCGCGCAGCCAGGCGGCCGCCGCGCAGGCGACGCCCGTCGCCGAGCTGCTGGCGCTCGTCGCCGAAGACCTGCCGACCGCCACGCCCACGCTGCCGCCGACGCTCACCCCCACGCCGACCCTGGTTGATCTGACCACGCCCACGCCGACGCCCGCCGCGCCGATGCGCTACAAGGTGGAGCGCGGGGATACGGTCATCGCCATCGCGCAGAAGTTCAATTCGACCGTCAAGGACATCATCCAGACGAACGAGCTCTCGGCGGACGGCCGGCTGTCGGTGGGCCAGGAGCTGATCATCCCGGTGGCCGGGCCGACGGGCGGCGGCGTGACTCCCACGCCCACGCCTGAGGGCGGCGCATATATGTACACAGTCAAGGCGGGCGACACCATCAGCGCGATTGCGGCGCGCTACGGCTCGCGCGTGGACTGGATCTTGACGGCCAACCAGATGAGCGCGACGGACGTGCTGCGCATCGGCCAGGCGCTCCTCGTCCCGCGCAGCGCCGAGACGCCGACGCCGGAGCCGACGCCGACCATGCCGGCCGTCACATTGACGCCGACGCCGGAGCCGGTCCTGGATGCGCCTTCCCTGCTCAGCCCCTCCAAGGGCAGCATCCTCACGGGCGAGCGCGAGATCCTCCTGAGCTGGACATCGATCGGCATCCTGGAGCCGGACGAATATTATGTCGTCACGCTCAAGGCCGGGGACGACATCACGCCGACCGCGGTCTATTGGACGAAATCGACGACCTGGCGGCTCCCGGCCGAGTATCGCGGGACGACCCGCGCCGGCGTAGACTTCACCTGGTACGTGCAGGTGCGGCACGGCAGCCCCGATGCGCCCGGCGAGATGGCCAGCCCGCCCAGCGAACGCTCCCGCTTCACCTGGCAGTAGCATACACCCCGTACAGGTTCAGGTTGCCCTCGTGGCCGTCCGCGCGGAAGGTCGCCACGGCGCGCAGGCCCGCGTCCTCCGCCAGCCGCTGTAGCTCCGCCTCATCGATGAACGCGCAGTAGCGGCGTCCGGCCGCGGCCTCGCCCCAGGCCACCAGGTGATCCCCCGCCCCCACATCGTCGGCGCTGAGCCCCACGGTCTCCCAGGGCAGCACCCGCCGGCGCAGCCGCGCCGAGGTCATGAACTGCCAGGTGGACACGATCAGGCGGCCGTCGGGCGCGAGCAGCCCCGCGGCCTCCGCGAGAAGGCGGCGGCGGCTGGCCGCGGTCGGGATGTGGTGCAGCACGGCCAGGCACACCAGCGCGTCGAAGCGATCGTCCACGGCCAGCGGCCACGTGGCCGCCAGCAGGTCGGCCTGGACGAAGCGGGCCGCGATGCCGTCCGTCGCGGCGGCAAGCTGCTGCGCCTCGGCCAGCAGGCCCGCGCTGCCGTCCAATCCGACATAGCGGCCGCGCCAGCCCTGCCCCGCGAGATAGGCCAGGAACCGCCCGTTGCCGCAGCCGAGATCGAGGACGTTGGCAGCCCCGCGCAGATGAGGTAAAATGGCGGCGTAGCCGGGGGGCCAGCTCTGCCGCGTGCGCGCAAAATCCCCGGCGAATCTCATATAGAAGGTCCGGTTCAAATCGAGCAGGGCCGCATAGACTTCGGGTTTCATGGTCGAACAACGTTTGACGGACGAGCAGACAGGCCGCGGCTGGCAGCCGCGCGGCCGCGGCTTCGACGCGCAGCAGCACCGCGCGACGCTCCTGGCGATCTTCGAGGCCGTGCGCGGGGCCGATGACTGGGATCGGGACAGCCTGCTGCGGATCTTAGCACAGCACCCGCGCGACGGCAAAGGGTCGGCGCGCGCGGCCGGCGACAGCGGCTTCTTCTCCAAGATCGAGCTGGTCGCCGCATACCAGCAGTTGACCGCGGCGGGCGAGCTGCCGTTCGAGCGCGCGATCCTGCGCCGGCTACAGATGAAGCCGGTGCGCACCGCGTCGGGCGTCGCGCCGGTGACGGTGCTGACCGAGCCGGCGGGCTGTCCGGGCCGGTGCGTCTTCTGCCCGGACGTGGCGGGGATGCCCAAGAGCTATCTGCCGAACGAGCCGGGCGCGCGCCGCGCGTTGCAGTGCGGCTTCGACCCGTATCTCCAGGTGCGCACGCGGCTGCAAACCTTCGAGGCGATGGGCCACACGGCCGAGAAGGTGGAGCTGCTGATCCTCGGCGGCACGTGGAGCACCTACTCGAAGAACTACCGCCAGTGGTTCGTCCGCCGCTGCTTCGACGCGATGAACGAGCAGGCTGATCCTTCGACTGGCCTCGATCCGTCGGCCACGTCGGGTCGCACACCCGCTCAGGATGCTTCGACTGACATTAACTTTCCTGCGGAGCATCCTGAGCGGAGTTCGCATCCGCAGATGCGAACGCAGTCGAAGGACGCGAAGCCGTCACACGCGCAGTCGAAGGACGCGGAGCCGCCGCGCGCGCAGCCGAAAAACACGGCCACCGTGGACGGCAGTTGGGATGCCCTGCTCGCGGCGCAGGCGCGCAACGAGCGCGCGGCCCACCGCAACGTCGGCCTGGTCATCGAGACGCGGCCCGACTGGGTCACCGCGGCCGAGATCCAACATCTGCGCCGGCTGGGCGTGACAAAGGTGCAGTTGGGCGTGCAGAGCCTGGACGAGCGCATCCTCGGCCTCAACCAGCGCGGGCACGACCTCGAGGCCGTGCGCCGGGCCGTGCGGCTGCTGCGCGCGGCGGGCTTCAAGCTGCTGCTCCACTGGATGCCCAACCTCCACGGCGCGACGCCCGAATCGGATCGCGCGGACTTCGCCCGCCTCTGGTCCGACCCGGCGCTGCGGCCCGACGAGCTGAAGATTTACCCCTGCTCCATCATCGAGGGAACGCAGCTCTACGAGCTGTGGCGGCAGGGCGAGTATCGCCCCTACACCGACCCGGAGCTGGTCGCGCTCGTCGCGGAGTGCAAGGCCACCATCCCGCCCTACTGCCGGGTGAACCGGGTCTTTCGCGACATCCCGGCGGACGACATCGTAGCGGGCAGCAAGGTCTCCAACCTGCGCCAGGTTGTCCAGGACTACATGGCCGCGCACGGGCTGGCCTGCGGCTGCGTGCGCTGCCGCGAGGTGCGCCACGGCGCGGTCGAGGACGCCGACCTGCGCCCGGTCGTCCACGCCTACGCGACGGACACCTCCCGCGAGCAGTTTCTCTCCTACGAGACGGCGGACGGGAGGCTGGCCGCCTTCCTGCGCCTGTCCCTGCCGGACGCCGGCGCGCCGCGGGACGAGGTGCGCGCGGTGTGGGATGCGCTGCCGGAGATCGCCGGCGCGGCGATGATCCGCGAGGTGCACGTCTACGGGCCGGCGCTGGGCATCGGCTCGGCCAGCGCCGGCGAGGCGCAGCACCTGGGGCTGGGCCGGCGGCTGATCGCGGAGGCGCAGACGCGCGCCCGCGCCGCGGGCTTCGACCGGCTGGCGGTCATCTCCGCCATCGGCACGCGCGAGTATTACGAGAAGCTCGGCTTTGCGCGCGCGGGGACGTATATGGTTGCCGGTTGAAGGTTGGCGAAGCAACCTGGCCGGATCCGAAACATATCGCACCGGAGGGATCGAAAAAACCGATATGCCAGCAGACGATGTGCATCTGTTCACGCCGCTGACCCTGCGCGGGGTCGCCATGCGCAACCGCGTCTGGGTCTCGCCCATGTGTCAGTATTCAGTGTTCAACCAGGACGGCGTCGCGACCGACTGGCACCTGGTTCACCTGGGCAGCCGGGCCACCGGCGGAGCCGGGCTGGTGATGGTCGAGGCGACCGCGGTGGAGCCGCGGGGGCGCATCAGCGCCCAGGATCTGGGGCTGTGGGACGACGCGCAGGGCGATGCGCTGGCGCGCGTCGTCCGCTTCCTGGCCGAGCACGGCGCGACGCCCGCCATCCAGATTGCCCATGCGGGCCGCAAGGCAGGCGTCGCGGGCGCCATCGCGCCCAGCCCCATCCCCTTCTCCGAGCAGGCGGCCGTCCCGCAGGAGATGAGCCTGGCCGAGATCCAGGATGTCACCCGCGCCTTCGTCGCCGCGGCCAACCGCGCGCTCGCGGCCGGCTTCCAGGTCGTCGAGATACACGCCGCGCACGGCTACCTGCTGCACGAGTTCCTCTCGCCCATCAGCAACCAGCGGAGCGACAGCTACGGCGGCAGCTTCGCCAACCGCGCCCGATTCCTGCTCGCGGTCACGGAGGCGGTGCGCGGGGTCTGGCCGGAGCGCCTGCCGCTGTTCGTGCGCCTCAGCGCGACCGACTGGGTATCGGGCGGCTGGGATGTGGAGCAGAGCGTGGCGCTGGCCGCCCTGCTGCGGGAGCGGGGCGTAGATCTGATCGACGTCTCGTCGGGCGGCGCATCGCCGGCCCAGCAGATCAAGCCCGGCCCCGGCTACCAGGTGCCCTTTGCCGCGCGCATCCGCCGCGCGGCGGGCATCCCGACCGCGGCGGTCGGGCTGATCACGGAGCCGCAGCAGGCCGACGCGATCGTGCGCGTCGGCGACGCGGACGCGGTCTTCATCGGCCGCCAGTCGCTGCGCGACCCTTACTGGCCGCTGCGCGCGGCGCGTGCGCTGGGCTACGCGACGGAAACCCCGTTCCAGTATCAGCGCGGCTGGTAGCCCGCGGCGCACAGAATCTATCCGAAAATTGCTCCGGTTTACCTCACCCCCCATCCCTCTCTCCTGACGTGCGAGCCGAAGGCTCGCACGTCAGGAGAGGGGGAGCCGAGGGGGTGAGGCCGGGCGTTCAGCGGGTTTTCGGATAGGCTCCAAGTCCCTGCGGACTTTCGTGTCTCAGTCTGCGAAGGCAGACTTGGTGACGGTAGCCGTGCCTTCAGTCGCCGGGGAACTTTTTAAACAGGCTCTCGCACGCGAATCGCGCCGCGGCTTTGTCAGGCCAGGCACCTGTGCTATACTCGCGCCGATGCAACGAAACGCGTGATTCCTGAAAAAGAGCCTGGGAGGAAGAGCATGAAGGCGTCAGATTTCCTGGTCGGCCTCATCACCGGCGCAGTCGTCGGCGGCGTGGTGGGGCTGCTGGCCGCGCCGCAATCCGGCGAGGATCTGCAAAGCGCGCTGCGCGAGCGCGCCAACCTCGTGATGGAGGAGGGCCGGCGCGCGGCCGCGGAGCGCCGCGCGGAGCTCGAGGCGCAGTTCGCCCAGTCCAAGCAGATCCCATTGAACACCTGAGCCGGCCCGCCGGCGTCGGGGGATGATCTAACACGAGATGACGATGCTCAATTCCAGGCTGCAAGCGGCCCAGACGCGCATCCGGGAGCAGTGGTATCCCCACTTCGCCTGGCGGCTCAACGATTCCGCGCCCTGGACGCCCCTTTCCCGGCCCCTGTCGGAGGCCACCGTGGCGCTGCTCAGCACGTGCGGGCTCTACCGCTATGACCAGCACCTGCCCTTCGACGCCTGGAACCCCCTCGGGGATCCCGCGTTCCGCGAGATCCACATCGACACGCCGCCCGACCGGCTGCGCATCGCCCACGCGCACTACGAACACGAACACGTCGAGATCGACATCAACGTCGTCATGCCGATCCTGCACTTCCAACAGCTCGCGGCGCAGAGGGTCATCGGCCGCCTCTACCCGTGGGTGTACAGCTTCATGGGCTATCTGCCGGAGCCGCAGGCGTTGATCGCCGAGATCGCGCCGCAGGTGGCGCGGCGGCTGGCCGCCGACGACGTCCACGCCGCCTTTCTGACGCCGTGTTGACCGGTCTGCCAGCAGTCCGTCGGACTGGTCGCGCGTGCGCTGGAGGAACACGGCATCGCAACGGTCTGCGTCGTGATGAACCGTGACATCATCGCCGCGGTCAAGGCCCCGCGCGCGCTGTTCGTGCGCTTCCCTTACGGCGCGCCGCTGGGGCCGGCGGGCGAGCGCGATGTCCAGCGCGCGGTGATCCGCAACGCGCTCGACCTGCTGGTCAGCGCGGAGGTCGCCGGCGCGATCGTCGAGTCGGACGTGGAGTGGCCGGACTGAACGGGCGCAGCGCGGCGCGGCCGACGCTCTCCCGCCGGGGGCCGGAGGGCCACGTATGTATCTCAACACCAAACAGAGAAGGATGACCTATGCGCATCAGCATCGAATTCTGCATCGCTTGAAACTACTCACCCAGGGCCGCCAGTCTGGCGGAAACGCTCTTTACAACATTCAGGCCCGTCGTGGGAAAGCCGCATCCCATCGAGACGCTGACGCTCATCCCGTCCAGCGGCGGGCGGTTCGAAGTGACGCTGAACGATGAACTCATCTACTCGAAGGCCGCGACCGGCCAGCACACGACCAACGAGTTTATTGTTTCGGAGGTGCGCAAGCGGTTGAAATAGGCAGCGCGCCTTGTTGAGGTGACAGCACGACCATGATCGACCTTTCACTCCTCATAACGATAGGCATCATCTTCGTCATCTCGTTGATCGGCGCTTATATGCGCTCCACGCGCAAGGATCGGTGTCTGAGGTCGTGGGAGCGCTTCCACGTGACGCTGGAGCGCACAAACAACAAGCTCATCTGGGGCGTGCTCAAGGTCGAGCCGACGGGGATGGAACTGGCCTATGTCGATGCGATCCAGGACGACCAGCATGTCGAGTCGAGCTATCTGCTGTACGGTAGCGAGTACGGCGAGATCCAGGCCATCTACCGTTACCCGGAGAAGCTGTCCGAGTGGTGCAAACAGCAGCGAGCGCGCGATATTGCGCGCTCGTTTCATCCGGGGCCGCTGCGCCGGCTGGGCCGGTCGACGCGGAACTTCCTGAGCACCGCGACCGATTCGCTCAACGAGGTGTTGGGGATCGTCCTGGGGCGGATGCAGAAATCCGCGACCCGCTATCTGGCGGACGGCGGCGCGTCCTCGCTCAAGACCATGGTGGGGTCGAAGGTGCTGGGCCAGGTGGGCAGCAGCATGTATGACCCGCTGCTCGAAAGCTATATCGGCCATCGCGTCGTGGTCGAGCTGGAGGAGGGCGACGAGGTCCACGAGCACGTCGGCATCTTCAAGGAATATTCCAGCGACTTCATCGAGATCCTGGACGTGCATTACCCGCATCCGCAGACCCTCGACGTGGCGCCGACGACGACGTTGGAGACGAACAGCCTGGTGGTGCTCGCGGACAAGAACATCGTCCGGGTGCGCAACCGCGACCCGCGCCCGGTGTTGATCGCCTCGCTCAAGGTGGGCGACCGCGAGCAGATGGTCAACGCGGTCGTCGACAACGACGAGGTCATCGAGCTGAACATCGGCCAGGCGAACTACGACCAGGTCAGGATCAAGGTGCAGATCATCCGCGAGCTGGACATGATCCTGCCGCGCACGCGCTGCGTGGTGCGCCATCGGGCGGAGAACGTCAAGAAGGAGGACTTGCAGCGCGTCATCCTCGACTTCGTCTTCGATGTGGGCCGGCTGGTCGAGCCGGGGCGCTATCGCGAGTACGTCGAGGCCTCGCTGCGCCAGGATGTCAGCAACAACCCGCGCGATGCGCTGGCCGCGGCCAACCTGGGCTACCTGTTGATCCAGAAGGGCCAGATCGAGGAGGCGGAGAAATGGCTGCGCCATGCGGTCAGCATGGAGGAATCGCTGCCCGACGGGGGCCGGCATGCCCGCATGAAGCTGCGCGAGATCGAACGCCGCCACTCGACGCTCAACCCGGAGCTGGGCAAGGCGCGCGTGGAGGCCGCGCCGCCGGCGGACGGAAAAGGTGAGCGAGACGCAGGATCGATGTAACCGGAGATGGAGGCGCTGCTATGGCGAATGCGTTCTGTTGCGTATGTAATGCCCCGATAGAC
>MWBF01000125.1 GCA_002068935.1 Chloroflexi bacterium ADurb.Bin325 | reverse complement strand
ACCCGCCTGGCAACTGAAGTTGCGGCTATCCTTGCGCAGTCTGCCTGCGCAGACTGGAAACTAACCGGCGCAGGCTGGTTTCGTAGGGGTAGCCGCAGTTTCAACTGCCAGGTGGAAGGCCCGATTGCAACCTGACTTCGCCCTGGGCCTATCCGCCCGCCGAGTTGACGCACGTTTGCGCCTGCGGTATGATCTGCCACCTGGGAGATGCGCCATCATGGATGAGATTCGCTCCGCACGGAGCGCCACGACGAACCTGCCGACGCAGCTGCGGCTGCTGCTCAAGACGATGCGGCCCAAACAGTGGACGAAGAACGTCTTTGTCTGGGCCGCCATCGTGTTCGATGTCAAGCTGTTCCAGCCGCGGCCGTTCCTGCGCACGCTGACAGTGTTCCTGCTCTTCTGTCTGATCTCGGGCTCGGTCTACATCATCAACGACCTGGTCGATCTGGAACGAGACCGCCTGCACCCGGAGAAACGGAACCGGCCGCTCGCGTCCGGCGCGCTCAGCCCGGCGTTCGCCAGGATCGCTGCGATCGTCATCGTGGTCGCCTGCCTGCCGCTCTGCCTGTGGCTGGAGCCGGTGGTGGCCCTGGTCCTCTACGGCTATCTCGGCCTGATGATTGCCTATTCGTTCGTCCTGAAGAACATCGTGATCGTGGATGTGCTGACGATTGCAATGGGGTTCGTGCTCCGTGTAGCCGCGGGCGTGGTCGTCGTCGGCGCGGAGCGCTTCTCGCCCTGGATGTATGTCTGCATGGTGCTGCTGGCGCTCTTCCTCGGCCTGGGCAAGCGCCGACAGGAGATCGTCCTGATGCGGGACAATGCGAACAACACCCGCCACATCCTGTCGGAGTACAATCTGCGGTTCGTGGACGAGATGCTCTCCCTCGTCAGCGCGAGCACGGTGATGGCCTATGCGCTCTACACCTTCTCCGCGCCGAACCTGCCGGGCAACCACGTGATGATGCTGACCATCCCGTTCGTGCTGTACGGGCTGCTCCGCTACCTGTATCTCATCCACGTCAAGGACGAGACCGACCCGCCCGACGTCGTCCTCCTCAAGGATCGCCCGTTGCAGATCGATGTGGCGCTCTTCGGGCTGATGATCGTGCTGGTATTTTACGTCCTGTAGGCTTCCGCGCGGCTCGAAGGCCGGATACTGGCCGCGCCGGGGCGGATCCCCGAACGGCGCTCCCAACAAAAGACCTCGCCCGATCGGACGAGGTCTTGTTGTGTCAGTATTGGTTGGTTATGGTTTCGATCAGGCTGCCGGCTCGGCCGGTGCAGCCTCGGTTTTGCGCGTGCGCGTGCGGCGCTTCGGCTTCTCCTCGGCTGCCGCATCCTTCGCTGCC
Organism: Chloroflexi bacterium ADurb.Bin325; assembly: GCA_002068935.1. Taxonomy (GTDB): domain Bacteria; phylum Chloroflexota; class Anaerolineae; order CG2-30-64-16; family CG2-30-64-16; genus MWBF01. The sequence goes on along the minus strand of MWBF01000125.1, from coordinate 8,793 downwards.
GACGCATCGCCGGCCGGCGCGCCCGCGTCGGCCCCGTCCGGCTGCGCAGCCTCGCTGACCGCGGACTGCGGCCCGGCCGGCGCAGGCTCGACCTTGCGGGTGCGCGTGCGGCGCTTCGGCTTCTCCTCGGCCGCCGGCGCATCGCCGGTCGGCGCGCTCGCATCGGCCCCGTCCGGCTGTGCAGCCTCGACCGCGGGCTTCGCGGCGGCGCGCGAACGTCGGACGCGCGGCTTTGGCGCATCCGCAACCGGCGCATCATCCGCCGGTTCGACCGGCTTCGGCTCGGCCGGCTGCGGCGCGGCCAGCGCTTCCAGCGCCTCCGCGGGCAGGGCCGGCTCCTCGGCCGCGGCGTCCGCCGCGGGCTGAGCCTTCTTGCTGCGCGTACGGGCGGCGCGGCGCTTCGGGGCCGCCTCGGGCTCCGGCTCAGGTTGCGTCGCGACCGGCTCAGGAACTGACGCCGGCTCAGGCGCCTCCGCCTCGGTGTACTCCGGCAGCGTCTCGATATACGTGGCGTCTTCGGGCGCGAACGTCGTAACCATCGGCTCGCCCTCTTCTTCCGCCTCGTACTCGTCGATCACCGGCGTCACGACGGCTGCGTGCGTCGAGCCGCCGTTGCGATCCTCCGCCTGGAGAAAACGCGCCCAGGGGCCGGACATGCCATCGGCGGTGACACCATAGAACACGCGGATGCGGCCGTCGGGCAGGCGCATCGCCAGGTCGTAGCGCAGGCGCTTCGCGCGCCGCGCCACCTGCACCACGCCCAGGTCGTCGTCCCACTGCACGCGGGCCGGATCCACCGGGCTGGTCAGATACTGATTGATGGCGTAGCTCCACAGCTTGCGGGCCGAATGGAGCGTGACGTTCTGGATCGTGTTGCCGTTGCGCAGATCGCGGATCGTGAAGTGGCGGCTGCCCTTGCGCTCCTCCATCGCGACGATCTCGACGCCGATGGCGGGCGCGGGCAGGCCATCGCCCGCGGGCTGCGCCTCGGCCAGCGTCTCGACCGGCGTCGGCGCGCTGACGGCCTCGCCGGGCAGCGCGGCTGCGCCGGCCTCGGCGGCCGATGCCGCAGGCTGGCCCGGCCCCGCAGCCCCGGCAGCCGCCCCCGCCGCCTCAGCCGCGGCCGCCTGTCGGCTGGCGAGGACCAACTGCACGATCTCGTCGCGCACGGCCTCGTTGGTCTCGCCCTCCTGGCGGATATAGATGCGCGTCTGGTTCATCACGTAGGGTTTGTCCGCGCCGTCGGGCACGCCGATGCGGATGACGGGCACGCCCTGGCTCTGCAAGACATCGACGGTCGACTCGATCGGGGGCGCGACGTTCCGTTCGATCTCCTTGCGTAGCAGCGTGATGGTCGCCTCCGGGTTCTCGATCCCCTTCGGCGGCGTCTTGCGCGCCGCGCTCACGCCGACGTACACCGTGCCGCCGCGCGTGTTGGCAAAGGCCACGACGTCGCACAGGATCTTGTGCAGCCGCCCGCCCTCGCGGGACAGGCTCTCGTGAAAGGCCTGCACGATGTTGGGGCCCTGCTCGCGCGCGGCCTCGACATGGTCGAAGGGCGCCTCCGCGGGCGGACGATACGGCCGGGTGCGCGTGAAGTCGCTGCCCTCCAACAGGGCGCGCAGCGCCTCGAAACTGACTTCGGGGAGCAACATCTCGGTCACACGCTCGCCCACGCCCAGCCGGTTCTTGTCCTTGGGGTCGCGGCTGAGCCGATGCGCATCCGAGCCCTGGATGCAGTGCATCCGCCGGGGGTATTCGGGCTTGGAGCCGTCGAAGAAGCGCGCGGTCGCGCGGCGGGAGGTGCTCTCGAGGTCGTTGACCTCCAGCGCGTGGAGGTTGCTGTCCTGGGTGAAGGCAATCCGGGTCTGGCCGCCGAAGCTCATGCCCTGGAGGGCCACGCCGTGCGTGCTGTTGGCGTGCGCGGCGATGACGAGGCCGCCGGCCTCGCGGATGAGGCGGTAAGCAGTCAGAACATCGGTTGTCGGGCCGACCTCCGTGCTGCCGTCTGTGATGCGCTCCATCGGAACGCCCAGGCGCAGCAGGAGCAATTCGAGCTTGCGCAGCGGTGTTTCGGGCGGAAAGATCGCCAGGATATGAAAGCCGAAGGTGGCGGTGAACTCGAACCCTGGCAACACCAGGATCTTATCGCCCAGGCGGCGATACTCATCCAATTCACGCCGCTCCTGGGAGCGCAAGCGGTCGTTGGCCTCCAACCATGCCAGCCGTTCGATCTCGGCTCGCAATCTCGCGACCCCTTCCACCGTGTTGTGGTCGGTGATCGCAATAATATCAAGGCCCCGTGACTCCGCTTTCTGCAGCCACTCAAGGTACGTAGTATTCGGCTCTGCCCAATCTGCCGATGCGGGGGTGTGCAAATGGATGTCCACCCGCCGCCAATCGCCCTCTACCGCCCGGAAGCTTCTTGGTAATCGCTTTCTATCGGGCACGAAATAAAACCCACTCCTTTCTTGTGGACCAACCAATACTTTGGTTACTATTATGTTTATAATTCTTCAGATGTCAAACTGAAGCGGGGTGTTTATGTGCGCCAGGACGATAATGGAAGGCACTGTTGGGTTGATATTCACATCGAGGGCAGGAACGCAACGTCGCGGGCGCGCAGTTCGTAGTCTCGCAGCAGACAGGCAGCGATTATCTCAAAAGAGATATCAGGGGATTCAAGCACCGCTGTCAGCCGCCAGATCCTTAAGCATCCTGGCAATCTCCTGCTGTAGCTGAGGGATGTGTTTCGCACAGACGCTGTAAACTATCTGCTCGTTCAGATCGAAGTAGTGGTGGCTCAGAAAGTCACGCATCCCCATCAGGCGTCGCCACTCAATATCGGGGTACCGAGACAGCAGCGCGCCGCCCGTGATTTTGTCGAGATTTTTGACGCTCTCGCCAACGGCAATCAACTGCATACAGATAGCGTCGAGACGATCGATCCCTTCATCAGACGCGAGGAAATCGGCCGGAGCCTGGATAGAGGCAAATCGGCGCTGGATGGTGTACGTGGCCTTGAGCATTTGCTCCAGGATGTCACGCACCAGATCGCTATCCGGCATAGACGGCTTCCTGATCGATGTGCCGTTTGAGCACCGGGTTCATTGTAGGCCGGTAATGGACGACGTCCACCTGACGCCCGAAAACCTCCGCCAGCTCTTGTTGCAGACCTATCAGCAAAAACAGGTCCGGCTCTACCAGCTCGACCACGATATCGATGTCGCTCTGCCGGGTAAGCCGATCTTGTGCAGCAGAGCCAAAGACGCCGATACGCTGAACGCCGAACTCAGCGCCGCGCTCGCGCTGGAATTGCGTCAAACGGCGGAGGATCTCCCGCTTTGTCTTGACCACTTCAGACGCTCCTTTCGCTCACACAGCCAAGCCCGCCAGCTAACTGTCCATATTATAGCTTAAACACGAAGCACACGGAAGGCCGAAAGAAACGGCTTCCGTGTGCTTCGTGACCTTCGCAGTTACGTCCTATGACGCCGTCACCTCGATGACCGGCTCCGGCGCAGCCTCCGGCTCCGGCGCGCTGACCTGCTCCAGCGCTTCGGCTTCGTGACTGTTCGTGGCCGGGGTCAGCGCGGCCTCGATGACCTCTTCGACCCGCTCCACGAAGACGAACTTCATCTTCGCGCGCACGGCCTCAGGCACATCCTCCAGGTCGCCCTCGTTGCGCTTCGGCAGGATCACCGTGGTCAGGCCGAAGCGTTTTGCGGCCAACACCTTCTCCTTCACCCCGCCGATGGGCAACACCTGCCCGCGCAGCGTGATCTCGCCCGTCATGGCGACGTCCTTGCGCACCGGCCGGCCCGTCAGCAGGCTGACCAGCGCGGTCGCCATCGTCACGCCGGCGCTCGGCCCATCCTTCGGCGTCGCGCCCGCGGGGATGTGGACGTGGATATCGTTCTTGGTGAAGAAGTCCTCCGCGATGCCGTAGTCCTTCGCCCGGTTGCGAACCCAGCTCAGCGCGGCCTGGGCCGACTCCTTCATCACGTCGCCCAGCTGTCCGGTCAGCATAAAGCCCTTGCTGCCGGGCATCTTGGTCGCCTCCAGGAACAGCACATCGCCGCCGACCGGCGTCCAGGCCAGCCCGGTCGCGACGCCGGGTGTCTCCACGCGCTCGGCCACATCCTCCAGGAACTTGGGCCGGCCCAGGTATTGCGGCACGCTCTCCGCGGTGACGACGACCGGGCCGGCGCCCCCCTTCTCGACCATCTGCGTCGCCACCTTGCGGCAGATGGTCCCCACCTGGCGTTCCAGGCTGCGCACGCCGGCCTCGCGCGTGTACTCGCGCACGATGCGGCGCAGCGCGGGCTCCTCGAACGCGACCTCGCCGGGCCGCAGACCGTTCTCCTTGATCTGCCGCGGCACCAGATAGCCCTTGGCGATGTTGACCTTCTCGTCCTCCGTGTAGGAGCTCAGGTTGATGACCTCCATGCGGTCGAGCAGCGGCTGCGGGATGGTGTCGACCCAGTTCGCCGTCGTGATGAAGAACACCTGGCTCAGGTCGAACGGCACGTCCAGATAGTGGTCGCGGAACTCAGCGTTCTGCTCCGGGTCCAGCACCTCGAGCAGCGCGGAGGACGGATCGCCCCTGAAATCGCGGCCCAGCTTATCCACCTCGTCCAGCATGAAGACCGGGTTCCGGCTCTCCACCCGCCGAAGGCTCTGGATGATGCGGCCCGGCATGGAGCCGATGTACGTCCGTCGGAAGCCGCGAATCTCCGCCTCGTCGCGGATGCCGCCGAGCGCGAGGCGCACGAACTTGCGGCCCAGCGCGCGCGCGATGGACTGGCCGAGCGAGGTCTTGCCCGTGCCGGGCGGCCCGACGAAACAGAGGATCACGCCCTCGCGCTCCCGCCGGATCATGTCCTTATGCTCGTCCTCGACCGGCGTCTCGCCGCCCTCGGCCTGCGCGGCCCTGCGCTCCAGCCGTAGCTTGCGCACGGCCAGAAACTCCAGGATACGATCCTTGATCTCGTCGAGGCCGTAATGGTCTTCGTTCAGCACCGCGCGCGCGTGCGCGATGTCCAGGTCGTCGGACGTGCTGATGCTCCACGGCAGGTTGACCATCCAGTCCAGATAGGTCTTGATGACCGTATACTCCGCGGCCTGCGTCGGCATCTTGCGCATGCGATCCAGCTCGCGGCGCGCCTCCTTGTCGGCCTCCGCGGGCATGCCCGCCTCCGCGATGCGCCGCTCGTAGTCTTGGATCTCGGCCTCCTGCTCGTCGCCCTCGCCCAGCTCCTTCTGGATGGCCTTGAGCTGCTCGCGCAGGAAATACTCGCGCTGCATCTTGGTCATCTCGTCCTGCGCCTGGGTCTGGATCTTGCGGCCCAGCTCGAGGACCTCCAGCTCCTTGGAGAGGATGGAGTTCAGGCGCACCAGCTTCTGCGAGACGGGGTCGATCTCCAGGATCTCCTGCGCCTGCTCCGGCTCCATGCGCGTGCTGGCCGCCACCAGATAGGCCAGCTGACGCGGGCTCTGCGCGTTGATGGCCGCGGTCTCCAGCTCCTCCGGCATGTGCGGCACGAGCGACACCAGCCGGCGGAACAGGTCGAGCGTCGTGCGCATCAGCGCCTCCTGCTCCAGCGACCCCTCCTCAGCGTCCGGCACCACCTCGACGTTGGCGCGCAGATAAGGCTGTTCCTGTAGATAGCCGGTCGTGCGGATGCGCTCGATGCCCTGCACGATCAGGCGGATGGTGCCGTCGGGCGCGCGCAACATGCGGTGCACCACCGCCGCGGTGCCCACCTCGTACACCTGATCCGGCGTGGGCTCCTCCACGTTGGGGTCGCGCGATGTGAAAAGCCCGATGATGCGCTGCTGAGACGTATCGACCAGCGCGTCGTCCACCAGGCGGATCGAGCGCTCCTGCCCCACCGTCAGCGGCAGCCACATCATGGGGTAGACCACCACCCCGCGCAAAGGCAAAACCGGCAGCTCCGCCGGGATGTTGAATTCCATCTGTTCGTTATTGACGTTTGTCATATCCGATAAACCTTTCCCCGTCGGGGCGTCACGCCACACGCACCGGCACGCGGCGCACCTGCGCCTTGGGCAGCGTGATGATCAGGAGGCCGTTCTCGTAGACCGCCTGCTGCCCGCCGACCTCCAGCGCCCAGGGCAGATGCACCTGGGAGCGGAACTTGCCGTGGCGAATCTCCATCTGCTGAAATGCGAGCTTGGGCGTCGCGTCGCGGCGCTCGCCGGCCACCACCAGCGTGCGCCCCTCGAGCACGATCTCGTAATCGCCCTCCTCCAGGCCCGCGATCTCCACCCGGACGACCACCTGGTCATCCGTCTCATATACATCCGTCGGCGGCCGCCAGACGGCCTCATTGGCCCGGCGCCACCGCGATTCGGCGTTCGTCTCTGGATACACGAGAATTCCCTCCTGTGCGCGTTCGAACCGTACACATGGCATCGCTTGCGGATTGCCCGAACACATTCTAGCACAAGGCCGGGCGATCCATCGTCATTCGCACCCCTCTTTATACGCGCGCCGCGTTAGAGGGGCGCTTTGTTTGTGTTAGCATTGTGTTAGCGCCGCGGCAAGCAGCATGGCCTCCGCGCTTTGCCAGCGCCTCACGTTATCACGTATAATACAGATGACCGGACAGCGTTGCCCGGCGGGATGGTAGGCAGCCGCCCAATGACCATGAAACCCAAGAGAGCGCAGGGAGCGCGGCGCGAAGTGCGCGCAGCAGCCGAACCCATCTCTGCGCTCTTCATTCTGTCTGGAGGCAATGTGACGGACGCAACGAACGGAACTGACAATCGTCTGGTCGATCTGACCCTGACCGGCTTCACCGATGTGCTGGCGAGCCATGAGCCTGCCCCCGGCGGCGGCTCCGTGGCCGCGCTGGCCGGCGCGCTCGGCGCGGCGCTCGCCGCGATGGTCGCCCGGCTCACGGTCGATCGCGAGCGCTACATCGACCATCACGACACCATGACCGATATCGCGGCCTGCGCGGATGAGCTGCGCGCAGAGCTGTTGGCGCAGATCGACGTGGACACCGCCGCGTATATCGAGGTGATCGCGGCCTATCGCCTGCCCAGGGCCGATGAGGCGCAGAAGGCCGCGCGCGCCGCCGCCATCCAGGCCGCATTCCAGCACGCGGCCAACATCCCGCTGGCGGTCGCGCAGGCCTGCGCCAAGGTGCTCGAGCTGACCGTGACGGTCTGCCGCCACGGGAACCGCAACGCATCGAGCGATGGGGTGGTGGCCGCGCTCATGGCGCAGGCCGCGCTCGAGGGCGCGGTGCGCAACGTGCGCATCAACCTGACGAGCATCAAGGATGCCAGGTATTGCGCCGAGATGGCGCAGCAGGCCGACGCGCTCAGCGCGCGCGGCCGGCAGATGCTGGCGGAGGCCATCGCGGCTGCGGACGCCGCGTGACGCGGCTTACGGCGGACGGACATGCAACGGGTAAACGGAAGGGACGCACCGCGTCAGCCGATCATCCACGATCATCCGCTGCCCCGACGCAGCCGTCCGCCCGCGCTCGCGGCGCTCCTCGGCTATCTGCTGCTCACGCTCGCGCTGACCTATCCGCTGATCCGCGAGTTCGCGTCCGCCATCCCCGGCGACGGCTTCGACGGCTGGCAGAACTACTGGAACCTGTGGTGGGTCAAGGTCGCGCTGCTCGACCGGCACACGCACCCCTGGTTCACCGACCTGCTCTACCACCCGACCGGCGTCAGCCTGCTGTTCCACACGCTGAACGCGTTCAACGGCTTCATGTCCCTGCCGATCCAGCTCGTGTGGGGGCTGCTGCCGGCTTACAATAGCGTCGTCGTCTTCAGCTTTGTGTTTGGCGGGCTGGGCGCATATCTGCTCGCGCGGCAGGCGCTGGGCCCGAACAGCAGCCGGATCGCGGCCTTTGCGGCCGGGGTCGTCTTCACCTTTGCGCCCTACCACACCGCTCACCTGCTCGGCCACATGCAGCTCATCGCGCTCGAATGGCTGCCGTTCTATGCACTCTATCTGCTGCGCGCGGTGGCCGCGGCCCGTTCGGGCCGAAACGTCGCGCGCGAGGCCGCGCTGGCGACGCTCTTCCTGGCCCTCGTCGCGCTCTGCGATTGGTATTATGTCTTTTACTGCGGCATCTTGACCGCGCTGGCGCTGGTGTGGGCCCTGCTGGCAGGACGGCCGCGGGGCATCCGCCCGGCCCGCGCGGCGCTCGCCGCGGCGGGGATCTGGCTGGCGCTCGGCGTCCTTTTCAGCCCCCTGCTGATCCCGATGGTGCGCGAGGCGCGACAGTTCGACTTCATGGTGCCGGACGCCGAGCAGAGCCGGACGCTCAGCGCGGATCTGCTGGCGTTCGTCACGCCGCAGGAGTTCCACCCGCTGTGGGGCGCGTGGGCGCGCGAGCGCGGCCAGGCCTTCAAGTCCACGGTGTCCGAGCATCAGGTGTTCGCCGGGTTCAGCGTGCTGGCGCTGGCGCTGCTCGGCCTGCGCGGCCGCGGGCGCGACCGCGCGCAGGGCCTCTGGCTGGCGGTCCTGATCGTGTTCTTCGTCCTGTCGCTCGGCCCGGCCCTGCACATCGGCGGACGCACCGCGCTGCTGCCCGGCGGCGGAGAGATCCCGCTCCCCTACGCGCTGCTGTCGGGGCTGCCGTTCGTGGACATCATGCGCTCGGTCAGCCGGCTGGACGTCATGGTCATGCTGGCGCTCGGCGTGCTCGCGGCCGGCGGACTGGCCGCGCTGCGCGGGCGGGCAGGCCGCTGGGCCGCGCTCGCGGCGGTCGCGCTCATCGTGTTCGAGTTCCTGCCCGC
>MWBF01000124.1 GCA_002068935.1 Chloroflexi bacterium ADurb.Bin325 | reverse complement strand
CCTCCGCTCGGCGCACGCGGTGGCGAACTGGTCGCCCGACATCTTCGTGATGCTGGACGAGCCGATGGTGCAGGCTCCCAAGATCGGCGACCAGGGCATCGTCGGTTCGGTCGTCAAGGAGTTCAAGGTCGAGAACGACAACAAGGACTTCACCTTCGTGCTGCGCAAGGGCCTCAAGTGGTCCGACGGCGAGCCGGTCACGACCGAGGATGTCCGCTTCACCTACGAGAATATCCTGCTCAACGAGAAGATCAGCCCCATCTTCCCGGCCAAGTTCCGCAACGGCTTCAAGGCCGACGAGGAGCCGATGACGCTGGAGATCGTGGACGACTACACCTTCAAGGTCCACTTCACCAAGCCGTACGGTGGGTTCCTGCGCGCGCTGGCCATCGAGGGCTGGGTGGGCTACACCGATCTGATCAACCCGGCGCACTATCTCAAGCAGTGGCACCCGGATACGAACCCCGATCTGTTGACCAGCGATGCGTACAAGGCCGAGGCCGAGAAGATCAGCGTCACGGACGAGTGGTGGCAGGTCTTTGCGCAGAAGCGCTGCCAGAACTGGGACATGACCAACCCGCGCTGCGTCAACTACCCGGCCATGAACGCGTTCATCGGCGTGCCCTCCGGCAACCCCAGCCTGCTCGCCTTCGAGCGCAACCCGTACTACTTCAAGGTCGATACCGAGGGCCAGCAGCTCCCGTATCTCGACCGCATCGTGTCGCAGCAGGTCGAGAACGTGGAAATGGTCAACATGAAGGTGTTGGCCGGCGAGGTGGACTTCCTGCGTGAGAGCACGGCCCTGGTCAAGATCCCGCTCTACAAGGAGAACGAGGCCAAGGCGGGCTTCCAGGTCGTCCTGCTCGACATGCACGTGGACTCCTCGGGCCTGCGCCTCAACCAGACCTTCGACGATCCGGACTGGCAGGCGGCCGTGCGCGATATTCGTTTCCGCCAGGCCGTCAGCCTTGCCATCAACCGGCAGGAGCTGATCGACAGCGTGTACTACGGCTATGCCAGCTTCCCGCTGCAGACCATCGGCGAGGAGTTCTCGCAATACGATGTCGCCAAGGCGAACCAACTGCTCGACGACATGGGCCTGACCGAGAAGGACGCCGACGGCTTCCGCAAGTATCCGAGCGGCAAGATCGTCGAAATCCTGATCGAGAACGGCCAGCAGGCGCCCGACCTGATCCCCGTGGCCGACCTGACCTCGCAGTACCTCCGGGCCATCGGCCTGAAGGTCACGGTGAAGACGGTCGATTCGACCCTGTGGGGCGAGCGCTGGGCCGCCAACGAGATCCAGGCGGCCCCGATGTGGAGCCATGACGTGGGCTGGGCCGGCGACATCACGCTCGGCAACCTGGAGCGCGCCGGCCGGCTGTGGATCGTCTGGTATAACACCAACGGCGCGGAAGGCGAGGAGCCGCCGGATTGGGCCAAGGAAGCCATCCAGATCGACACGGATCGCTGGTCGGCCGTCCCCGGCACCGATGAGTACAATGCGTTGGTCGAAGCTGGCCTCAAGTGGACGCGCGACAACCTGCCCTACATCAACTTCGTCGAGGGCGTGAAGTACCCGATGATCGCGAACGTCAAGATGGGCAACGTGCCGCAGTCCGGCTACGCCATCGGCTACAACTTCACCGGCCCGCAGATGTTCTTCAAGCCGTAAAGGCAAGGGTTTGTAGTGGGCGCTTTAGTGCCTCTGGCGCTGAAGCGCCCACTACGAACAGAGGGTTTGCAGCAGGCGCTTTGGCGTCTTTGGCGCTGAAGCGCCCACTAACAAGAAGGTTCGTAGTAGGCGCTTTAGCGCCTGCTGAAAACCCTGTACACCGTCTACGAACGCATCGTTACACGACGACGGCGGAGGCTACATAGTGTTAGTTTATATCATACGCCGCATCTTGATGCTGATCCCCATCCTGATCCTGATGTCCATGGTCGCCTTCTTCCTGATCGAACTGCCGCCGGGCGACTGGGTCAGCACGCGCATCACCCAGCTGGAAATGTCGGGCGTACAGGTCTCGGCGGACGAGGCCGCGCGCCTTATCGCGCAGTATGGCCTGGACAAGCCCATGCCCGTGCGCTACTGGCGGTGGGTGGAAGGCATCGTGATGCGCGGCAACTGGGGCTTCTCGATGCAGTGGAACAAGCCCGTCAACGAGATCCTAGCCGAACGGGTCCCCATGACCATCGTGATTTCGCTCTCGGCGCTGCTGCTCTCATGGATCGTCGCCATTCCAATCGGCATCTACTCGGCGACTCACCAATACTCTTTCCTGGATTATGTCTTTACGATCCTGGGGTTCATCGGTGTAGCCACGCCGGGGTTTCTACTGGCGCTTATCCTGGCCTGGGTGCTCTTTGCGAAGTTCGGCTTCTCCATGTTGGGCCTTTACTCCCGGGAGTATCTGGAGGCGCCCTGGAGCTTCGCTAAGTTCCTGGACCTGCTCAAACATATCTGGCTGCCGTTGATCCTGGTCGGCATGGGCAACACCGCAGGCACGATCCGCGTGGTGCGCAACAACCTGCTGGACGAGCTCAATAAACAGTATGTGATTGCCGCCCGCTCCAAGGGCCTGTCCGAGTGGAAGCTGCTGCTCAAGTATCCCGTGCGGCTGGCCATCAACCCGCTACTCAGCACGGTCAGCTTCATCCTGCCGGGGCTGGTCTCTGGCTCGGTGCTGATCGATATCGTCTTGAGCTTGCAGACGACCGGCCCGGTGCTGCTGCGGGCGACGCTGGCGCAGGACATGTATCTGGCCGGCAGCATCGTGTTGATCCTGAGCGCCCTGACCGTCGTCGGCGCGTTGCTCGGCGATCTGCTATTGATCGTGGTAGATCCCCGTATTCGTTTCGGGAGGGCAGAAAAGTGAGCTCCCAAACCCCCATCGCGATCCCACAGACCCCTGAAGCCCCTCCGGAGACGATCATCGAGCCGGGCAAGGCGGCCACGGATGAACGGTATTACTATGCGAGCCAGTGGCAGCTCATTCGCTGGCGTTTCTCGCGCCACAAGGCCGCTGTCGTCTCCATCGTCCTGCTCGTCATCCTGTACATCCTGGCGATCTTTGCCGAGTTCTTCTCGCCCTACACGCCGGACACGCGTTTCGAGGGCTACCAGAGCGCGCCCCCCACGCCGATCCACTGGATCAAGCCCAACGGCGGCGGCTTCGGCCCCTACGTGTTCGACACGGTGCGCGAGCTCGACAAGGAGACCTTCAAGTATATCTATCAGCCCGACGAGACGAAGGTGCTGCCCATCCACTTCTTCGTCCACGCCGAGCCGTACAAGCTGTTGGGCTTGATCCGCACGGATATCCACCTGTTCGGCGTCAAGGAGGGCCGGGTCCTGCTCTTCGGCTCGGATCGGCTGGCGCGCGACGTGTTTACGCGCACGCTCTTCGGCGCGCGCATCTCGCTCTCCATCGGTCTGGTGGGCGTGTTCATCAGCTTCGTCCTGGGCGTGCTCCTGGGCGGCATCTCCGGCTACTTCGGCGGCGTGGTGGATGACGTCATCCAGCGCGTGATCGACTTCCTGCTGGCGATCCCGGGCCTGCCCCTGTGGATGACGCTCTCGGCCGCGCTCCCGCGCGACTGGCCCACGCTCAAGCTCTACTTTGCGATCACGGTCATTCTGTCCATCCTCGGCTGGACCGGCCTGGCCCGCGTCGTGCGCGGCAAGATGCTGGCCCTGCGCGAGGAGGATTATACATTGGCAGCGCGCGGCGCCGGCGCCAGCGCGTGGCGCATCATCACGCGCCATCTGCTGCCCGGCTTCACCAGCCACCTGATTGTGTCGATCACGTTCAACATCCCCGGCATGATCCTGAGCGAGACCGCCCTGAGCTTCATCGGCGTCGGCATCCAGCCGCCCGCGGTGAGCTGGGGCACGCTGCTGCAAGACGCGCAGAACCTCACGGCCGTCGCGCAGCAGACCTGGCTGATGATCCCGGCGCTCTTCGTGATCGGCACCGTGCTGCTGTTCAACTTCGTCGGCGACGGCCTGCGCGATGCGGCCGATCCGTACGCGCGCTAGGGGGAATCGTATGACAGACACAGCCAACCTGTTCCTGGAAGTAGACAACCTCAAGACCTACTTCTTCCTCCACGAAGGCACGGTCAAGGCCGTCGATGGCGTGAGCTTCAACCTGTATAAGGGCAGGTCGCTCGGCGTGATCGGCGAGAGCGGCTGCGGCAAGTCCGTGACCGCGCACTCGATCCTGCGCCTGGTGCCCAGCCCGCCCGGCCGCGAGGTGGACGGCAAGATCCTGCTGCACCTGCACGAGGGCAGCAACGGCAGCTCGACCGAGGAGATCGTCGACACGCTCAAGCTGGAGCGCAACGGGCCCAAGATGCGCAGCATCCGGGGCAAGGAGATCGGCATGATCTTCCAGGAGCCGATGACCTCTTTCAGCCCCGTCCATACCATCGGCAGCCAGATCATGGAGAACCTCCTGCTCCATACGCCCGGCATCTCGAAGAAGGAGGCGCGCGACCGCACCATCGAAATGTTGCAGCGCGTGGGCATCGCGCGGGCGCACCAGCAGGTGGACGCCTACCCGCACCAGTTCAGCGGCGGCATGCGCCAACGGGCCATGATCGCGATGGCGCTCATCTGCGGCCCCAGCATGTTGATCGGCGACGAGCCGACGACCGCCCTGGATGTGACCATCCAGGCGCAGATCCTGGATCTCATCAACGACCTGCAGGCCGAGCTGAACATGGCGCTGATGTACATCAGCCATGACCTGGCCGTGGTCGGCGAGATGTCCGACGAGATCATCGTGATGTATCTGGGCCTGGTGATGGAACACGCCAGCACCGACGAGATCTTCGACAACCCGTTGCATCCGTACACGCTGGCACTCTGGCGCTCGATCCCGACGATCGAAGGCAAGCTGGAGCGGCTCACGCCCATCAGCGGCACGTTGCCGAGCCCGTTCGCCCATATCCCGGGCTGCCCCTTCTTCTCACGCTGCGAGCGGCGCATACCGGGGACCTGCGATGCCGCGTTGCCGCCCTTGAAGGAAGTCGCGCCCGGACACTGGGTGCGTTGCGTGTTGTACTAGAGGCATGAACCGCATGGTAAACCAACCACAACCGCCATTGCTGGAGATCCAGAACCTCAAGAAATACTTCTCCGCTCAACGGGGCTTCATCAGGCGCCAGCTTGTGACCGTGAAGGCGGTGGACGACGTCAACCTGCAGGTGCAGGCCGGCGAGACGCTCGGCATCGTCGGCGAGAGCGGTTCGGGCAAGACGACGCTCGGCCGCTGCATCACCCGGCTGTACGAGCCGACCGGCGGCAAGGTCTACCTGAACGACGCGGGCGGGCGGATTTCCGTCACGGAGCTGGAGGGCGAGGATCTCAAGAGGTTCCGCCGCAAGGCGCAGACGATCTTCCAGGACCCCTACTCGTCGCTCAACCCGCGCATGAACGTCTTACAGACCGTGGGCGAGCCGCTCCTGGTGAACAAGCTCGCCAAGGGGAAGGAGCTCGAGGAGCGGGTCACGGAGACCATCCTGCAGGTGGGGCTGCGCGTCGAGCATCTCCAGCGCTACCCGCACAGCTTCAGCGGCGGCCAGCGCCAGCGCATCGGCATCGCGCGCGCGCTGGTGTTGCAGCCCGAGGTGATCGTGGCCGACGAGCCGGTGTCCGCGCTCGACGTGTCCATCCAGGCGCAGGTGCTCAATCTGCTGATCGACCTGCAACAGAAGTACCGGCTCACCTATCTGTTCATCTCCCACGCGATGAGCGTCGTGCGCTACATCAGCGACCGCATCGCGGTGATGTACGCCGGCAAGCTGGTCGAGCTGGGGCCGAAGACGGAGCTGCTCGAGTACCCGCGCCACCCGTACACCGAGGTGCTGCTGGCCGCGGTCCCGCGCACCGCGCAGCGCCATCGCGGCAAGCGGAACGTCACGCCCGGCGAGCCGCCGGATCTGGCGAACCTGCCCAAGGGGTGCGTGTTCGTGCCGCGCTGCAAGTATGCGCAGGACATCTGCCGGGCCCAGGCCCCCGAGCTCAGACAGGTCGGGACCAACCTGGTCAGCTGCCACTTTGCCGAGTCGTTGCACCTGCAGGGCATCAAGTTTGAAACGACATGAGTGGGTCGCAGATCGAGGCGTGATGCGACAGGTCTCGAAACTGGTCCTGGCCTATCTGCTCTGGGCCGTGACCATCGCACTGGGGCTTTATGTCGTCAATGTCATCCGGCAGACGCTCGTCGGCCTGCTCGATCTCTCTCGTCAGGGGGTCGCCGCGGTCGACGAGTTCAACCGGCTGATGCAGCGCAATGCCATCGACCGCTTCGGCGTCGTGATCCTGGGCATCGTGCTGCTGGTCTTGATCATCATCGCGGAGGAGCTCTATCGGACCGGCGCGGCGCGTGGGACGCTGGCCCGCAACTTCTTCCTGATCACGGCCATCGAGCTGGGGGCGCTGTTCGTCTTCGAGACATGGCTCTACGCCGCCATGCTGCGCGCCGGCCTCCTGAGCGCGGCGGCCGGCTGGGCGCAGTTGGCGGAGCTGGCGCTGCTGGCGCTGGTGATCTGGCTCTACCGCCGCGAGAAGGCGAAGCCGCCCTTCCGCGGCTGATCCTGTCATAGATACGCTCCAGGCGGCTGGAACCACAGCCGCCCGGCGGACCATCGGGGGGCGCGGCCCTGGTCGCGTCCCCCGATCCATCGCATCGTCTTGGAAGCCCTCGTATGAACCTGGCTCGCCCGGCAGACGGCCGCACGAGGCGCGAGCTGCCGCCCCTGCTGGCCGGGCTCGTGCTGGCGACGCTGTTTGCAGCGGGCCTCTGGTTTCTCCTCTTGCAGCTCAAGTCGAGCGCAAACTTCTACGACGAGGGGCTGATCCTGCTGAACGCCGAGCGGATCACCCTGGGCGAGCTGCCCTACCGGGATTATTGGACCCTCTACTCGCCGGGCTACTTTTATCTCCTGGCCGGCGCGTTCGAGCTGGCCGGGCCGAACATGCTCGTCGCGCGCTATCTCGATATCGCGCTGCGCCTCCTGCTCACGCTGGAGGTCTACCTTCTGGCGCGGCGGCTGGCCGGACGCTGGGCCGCGCTGATCCCGTGGGCCTTCGTGACCCTCTGGCTCGGCACGATCCGCTTCTATTCGTATCCGGCGTTCCCCGCGACCGCGGCCATCCTGCTCGTCGTGCTCCTGTTGCAGCGCTATTTCGCCGGCGGCTCGCGGCCCCGGCTGTGGCTGGCGCTGGCCGGCGCGGCCGTGGGCCTGACCGCGCTGCTGCGGCTCGACTTCGGCGGGTATGTGGGCGTCGCCGCGGCCGCGGGCGTTGCGGCCTATGAGCTGCGCCGGGCCAGCGCGGGCGGGCCTTCTCGTCGCGCACGGCTGGCCGCGCTGGCGCGGGCGGAGGCCGTGTTGGTTGCGGCCGCGCTGATCACCGCGCTGCCGCTCTACGCCTACCTGGCCGTCCAGGCCGGATTCAGCACGCTCTGGCAGGATCTGATCGTCTTTCCCGCGACGACCTTTCGCGCGGCGCGCTATCTGCCCGTGCCCGCGCCGATCCCCGATTTCGCCAGCCTGTCCGGCCCGCAGCGGGAGGACTGGGCGCGCCTCTACGTGCCCATCCTGACCTATGCTGCGGCGCTGATCGGCGCGGCATATGGGTTACTGCGGCGGGATGAGGGGGCTGCACAGCGCGTGCCGCGCGCTGCGCTGTACCTGACGCTGAGCGGCGCGGGGCTGGGGCTGGTCGTCAAGGCGACCTCGCGCTATCACGAGCTGCACGCGCTGCCGACCGCGATCGTGGCTGTCGTGCTTGCAACCGCGCTGCTGCATCGGCTGTCGGGCCGCGGGCGACGGTCGGGGGCGCTGTCGCTGGGGCTGACCGGGCTGGCCCTCCTGCTCCTGTTCAACCCCTATGTGCGCCACTTCACCGACATGCTCGACCAGTCTGCGGCGTATAAGCCGGCCGGCTGCTATTCGCAGATCCCGCGCGCCGGGTGCATCCCGCTCGCGCCGGATCAGGAGCAGGCCGTCCTTGCGCTGCAACGCCGCGCCGCGGCGGACGAGTACATCTACGTCGGCGTGCACCGACACGACAAGCTCTTTGCGAACGACGTGCTGTTCTACTTCCTGGCCGGGCGGCGTCCCGCGACGAAGTACACCGAGCTGCACCCCGGCCTGGCCAATACCCTGCCGGTCCAGCAGGAGATCGTCGACGAGCTCCAGGCGAAGGATGTGCGCTGGATCGTGACCTATCAGATCTGGGATTCGAACGAGCCGAACACCAGCGCGGAGAGCACCGGCGTCGTCCTCCTGGACGATTACATCCGCCAGCGCTACCGCGCGACCGTGACGCTGGGCGGCTATCAGATCTGGGAGCGCCGCGGCGGGTAGGATCGTATCCCGGGCGAAGGCATCTAGAACCGAGGCCGCCGCCGGCCAGGTAGGGCCTGGCTGAGGCGGACGCAGTCGAAGGACGCTGGAGCGAGTCTGTGCGGGGGGCCGCATACGTACAATTGAGCCTCCTGGAACTGACGGCGCTTGGGCTGCCGGTCGCTTCGTGATACACTATGAATCTATCCGAAAATTGCTCTGGCCGGTCTCCGACCGAGCCAGGGGCACGGTCAGAGACCGGCCCCAGCGGGTTTTCGGATAGGCTCTATACACACTTTACTGTTCGACAACTCCACGAAGGAGACCCCCATGCTTCAGACGCCACACTTTGCGCCCCTGGCCCTGGGCGCGATCCGGCCCACGGGCTGGCTGGCCCGCCAGTTGCGCATCCAGGCCGACGGCATCAGCGGCCACCTCGACGAATTCTGGCCCGACATCCAGCGCAGCGGCTGGTTCGGCGGCGACACCGAAAGCTGGGAGCGCGCGCCCTACTGGCTGGACGGCCTCGTGCCGCTGGCGTTCCTCCTCGACGACCCGGCGCTCAAGGACAAGGTGCGCCGCTACGTCGGCTACGTCATCGAACACCAGGCCGCGGACGGCTGGCTGGGGCCGCGACAGATGGTCGCGGGCGCGGGACAGGCCGTCCAGCCCAGCTACGACCTGTGGGCGCAGTTGCTGGCGCTCAAGGTGCTCGTGCAGTATGCCGACGCCACGGGCGACCCGCGCGCGGCCGTCGCGCTGGAGCGGGCCTTGCGCTGCATCGACCGGGTGATCGACCGCACGCCGCTCTTCAACTGGGGCCAGTTCCGCTGGTTCGAGGCGCTGATCGGCATCTACTGGCTCTATGAGCGGACGGGCGAGCCGTGGCTGTACGACCTGGCCGTCAAGCTGCACGCGCAGGGGTTCGACTGGCCCGCCTTCTTTGCGCGCTGGCCGCTGACGGAGCCGACGGAGAAAGGGCGCTGGAACTTCGCGGGCCACGTCGTCAACAACGCGATGGCCCCCAAAGGCCCCGCGCTCTGGTGGCGGATCAGCGGCGAGGAGCGCGACCGCGGCGCGGCCTACGACATCATCGCCAGGCTGGATCGCCATCACGGCATGGTGACGGGCGTCTTCTCCGGTGACGAGTGCCTGGCCGGGCAGAGCCCCACCCAGGGCACGGAACTGTGCGCGGTCGTGGAGTATGCCTACTCGCTCGAACACCTGCTGGCGCTCCTGGGCGACCCGGCCTTCGGCGACCGGCTGGAGAAGATCGTCTTCAACGCGCTGCCCGCGACCTTCTCGCCCGATATGTGGGCGCACCAGTACGACCAGCAGGTCAACCAGGTCGAGTGCAGCATCCTGCCCGGCCGCACCTGGAACACCAACGGCCCGGAGTCCAACATCTTCGGCGTGGAGCCAAACTACGGCTGCTGCACGGCCAACCTGAGCCAGGGCTGGCCGAAGTTTGCCGCGCACCTGTGGATGGCGACCCAGGACGGCGGGCTGGCCGCGGTCGCGTATGCGCCGAGCCGGGTCGAGACGACCGTGCAGGGGCAGGCGGTCAGCGTCGAGCTGGACACGGGCTACCCGTTCCGGGAGACGCTGCGCTTCAGCGTGGCCGCCGCGGCCGCGCGCTTCCCGCTCTACCTGCGCATCCCCGCGTGGGCGCAGGGCGCGTGGGTCAGCGTCGCGGGCGAGGAGGCGGTCCCCGTGCAGCCGGGCAGCTTCCACCGCATCGAGCGCGAGTGGGCCGCCGCGACCGAGGTCGTGCTGCATCTGCCGATGGCCCCGGCGGTGACGCCCCGCCCGCG
>MWBF01000123.1 GCA_002068935.1 Chloroflexi bacterium ADurb.Bin325 | reverse complement strand
CCGTCTCGACAGGGGAAGGGGAGGCGCGCCCCTCTCCCGCGCAGCGGGAGAGGGGCAGGGGGTGAGGGCCAAGACGCTCCCTCCCCTGCGCAGCGGGGGAGGGCCGGGGTGGGGGCCATACCTACCCCTGGAGTCGAGCACGACCGACCAGAACAACCCCCGGATAGGTTCTTAGCGGCCGAGCGGCAGCGTCGGATCCCCCAGCAGATTGAAGGTCAGCAGGATGTCGCGCACGCCGTCCAGGGTCTCCGGCAGCCCCGCCTGCGCGCGCAGCACCGCCGCACCCAGCGTCTCCACATCGCCGGCCAGCGCATCGGCCAGGTTCTGCGCCAGCAGCCGCTGGTCGCTCAGCACCGCCGCGCTCGACGGCACGAGCGCGGCCACCGCGCCGCCGTTGTCCGCGCGCAGCAGCGTCTCGCCCAGGGATGGCGTGGTCGGGTGATCGAAGAAGCCGCTGAGACAGGTGACGGTGAAGACGATGGACAGCCGGTTGCGGTTCGTGAGCTGCGCCACGTCGTCGGTCGCAAAGACCTTCTCCTGCGCCCACAGCACCACGCTGCCGTGGCCGAAGTAGCCGATCAGCCCCGTGCCCCCGTCGAAGGCCGAGATCAGTTGTTCGCGCGCGGCGCGGCCGTCATCCGCAATCGTGACCTGTTGCGTGTCGTAGCCGGCCAGCTGGGTCGCAAAGTCGGCGGCCGCGGTCGCAAACCCGGGCTCATCGTTGTCGGCCACCAGGAGCGCGTTGCGCCGCCAGGCCGCGTCGCCGGCCTGCGCATAGGCGAGGGTCTTGCGGACCATGACGGCCATCTGCTCAGGGGTCTGCGCGGGCAGCCGGCCGATGGCGATCTGGGGCTTGGCGGCCGGGCCGTCGTCGGGCATGCCGTACCAGACATCGGAGGCCGACCAGCCGGAGTAGGCGGTGTACACCTCCTGGGTGGGGACGTGGTCGGTCTCGGTCGCGCTGAGATAGCCGCGCGGGTCATAGCTGGCGTCGCCGGCCAGCAGCAGGAAGCGCGGCGCGGGCGGCTCCCAGGCGGCCAGCGCATGCTGCACGAGGTTGCGGATGCCGTCCGGCCCCGCGCGGCCGTGGTTGAACGCATCGTTCACGGCCGCGACATCCACGACCGCCACGCGCAGCCCCTGTTCGGTGCGCGCGACGACGAGCGGCTGGAGCGCCGCGCGGAACTGCGGCGTGGTGACGATCAGCAGGTCGGCGCCGCCGGGAAAGTCGGGCAGGTCGGAGGCCGGCGCGGGGAGGATGGCCGTGGGCTTGCGCAGCCCGCGCTCGGTCGCCGCGATAAAGCGGCGGAGGCCGTCGCCCCCGCGAACCGTCAGCCGACCGTCCTGTGCGCCCGTCAGCGGCAGGGCCACGGGCCGCGCCGGGTCGGTGATATCCCAGAACAGGACGGGGCGCTCCGCCAGCTCGACGGCGTAGGCCGCGGCGTCGCCGGCAAAGGTCAGCGTCTCGCCCTCCAGGATCAGCGTGCGCGCGTAGGCCAGCTCCGCTCGATCCAGGATGACGGCATCCGCGGCCGCGCCCGTGTCGCCCGGCGCGGCCAGCCGGACGATGTTCTCGCCGGCGCGCAGGATCCCCGCCGGGATGGTCGCGGTGATGATGTGCGGCCCCAGGCCGTCCCAGGTCACATCGGCCACCGGCGCATCGTTCACCGTGACGGTCAGGTGATGATCGGGGGCGACGGGGGCCTGCGAGTTGGCGATGACGTAGAGGCTGAGCATGCCGGAGCCGTCCGCCGGCGCGGGGACATCGGCCTTGAACTCGAACTCTGTGGGCGCAAAGAGGGTCCGCCAGGTCCACCGATCCTCGGTCTCCCTGCCGTCGCTGCGGCGCTGCCGCTGTTCCTCGATGCGCATGGTGGCCGTCACGACCTGGGTGGCCGCGCCGGCCGCGGGCGGCGTCCCCTCGGCGGCCGCGATGTGGTTGGGTGTGTCGCCGGCGGCCGGCCCCCGCGTCAGCCAGTAGACGTTGGTCGCGGTGTACGCCTCCGGGCCGAGGCCCTGGCCGTAGAAGCGGAGCGCCCGGTCGCGGCCCTGGCCGGTCAGCTCGAAGGCCACCGGCTCGCCGCCCGCGGTCAGGGCCAGGCCGTCGGAGCCAGCCCCCAGGTCGAAGCCCGCCGCGGCGAGCTCGCGCGCGCTCACCTGGTAGACGCCGTCCACATCCACCAGGAGCTTGACGGTCGTCGTCCCGGTCGGCGGCGTACGTCCGCAGCCGGCCAGCGCGGCCAGCGCCAGGAGCGCAAGCAGCAGCGCGACGCGATAGCGCCGCGGGGCGTCTGGCGTCATCGCGGTCAGCGCCGCCGCCAGAACACGATCCCGCCGATGCCGAGCAGCACGGCCAGCGCCACCGCGCCGCCGCCCAGCATGAAGGCCAGCCGCGAGTTGCGCGCCGCGGCGGTCGGGCCCGGCGCGGCGGGGCGGGCTGCGCCGCTCGGCTCGAACACCTGGGGCGTGCGCGTCGCGCCGGCGCTCTGCGCCTGCAGGAGCGGGGTGGGGCTGGGGCCCTGTTCGAGCTGCGCGGTCAGGGAGGTGGGCGTGGCGGTCGGCTCGGCCGGTTCGGTCGGCTCAACCAGGACGATCGGCGTCGACGTGGCAGGCTCCGGCGTGGCCGGGGGCTCCTGCTGGGGCGGGACGCCGCCCACCGGCGTGGGCGAAGAGAGCTGGAACGAGGTCAGCGGCGTCGCGGTCGGCGCCTGGAACGGCGTGGGCGGCGTCGAGTCGAACGCCGAGTCCGTGAACGGCGTGAGCGTGGCGGTCGGGATCGGGGTCTCCGTGTTCGGGAACTGGCGCGTGGCAGTCGGCGCGGGCGCGTCCGCCGCATCGGACGACGTGGTCGGCGTGTTCGCCCGGGTCGGCGTGGGCGAGGCGACAGCCGTGGGCGAGGCGGTGGCCTGGCCGGCGGGCAGCCCGATGCCGGCCGCGGCGACCTTGCCCGTGAAGAGCGTGTTGCCGCCGCTCGACAGCTCTTCCAGGAGATAGTAATACCGGACGCCGGGCTGCACATTGCCGACGTTGCCATCTACGCCGTCCACATAGGCGTACTTGGCCCCGGTGGTGCCGTCCAGGCTGCGCGAGGCGGTGGTGAAGACCGGGCTGCCCCAGGAGGCCGGATTCTCGGTGGTGGAACGGTAGACGCTGAACCCGATCGTGTTGAGCTCGGTGGCCGTCTCCCATTTCACCTCGATGGCGTCGGTGAGCGGCGCGGCCGTGAAATAGAGCAGCGTCACGCTGGCATGGGCGGTCAGGGCCGCGCCGATGAGCGCGCTGACAACCAGGCCGATCAACCAGTATCTGTATCGTGAATGAAGGTCGTGCATAGAGCGAACCACACTTCTGTTATTATTGGCCGGCCGGCCCCGGCAGCCTCAGCGCCGGGTCGCCGAACAGGGTCATGGTCTGGATCAAATAGTTGTTTCCGTAGATCTGATAGTACTGGCGTTTGGCGGTGGTCAGCGCCGTGCCCAGCTCGCGGACATCCTCCTTGAACATGACGTCCAGCAACAGCTTGCGGAACTCTTGTTGATCGGAGGCGAGTCCCAGCCCCGACGGCGAGATGGCCGCGATCGAGCCGCCCCCGATATGGCGCTGCATGGTCTCCGCGAGGCCGAACGTCACGGGATGGGCGAAGTAGCCATCGAGACAGTTGAATGTCAGGACGATGGGCAGCTTGTCGGCGTTCCGCAGGCCGGGCACATCGGAAGTCTGCCAGATGGCCTCGCCCGCCCAGAGCTGAATCGCGCCGTGTCCCATGTACTGGACCATCCACACCCCCGATTGGATGGTGTCGGAGATGGCCTGGCGCGTCGCCTGGATCTCGGCCTGGGTCGGCGGGCTGGGGCTGCGCGAGAGATACGCGCGGGTTACCTCCAGATCCTGCGGGGTATGGTTGGCGATGATGATGTCCGAGGCCGCGGGGAAATCTCCCGCGGCCGGGTCGGGGTTGTCGGCCACGAAGAGCGCCTTCCGCTGCCAGTCTGCGGAGCGCGTGCCCTGGTCATAGTTGATGATCTTGTCCACCACGGCATTGGCTTCGGTCAGGGTGTTCACGGCCAGCCGTCCCACGGCAACCTCCGGGACCATGTCGCCGTCCAGGTCGCCGTAGAGCGCGTCCGCGGGCACCTCGCCCTGCCACCAGTCCACCCAGGCCAGATAGGGCGGGATGTGGTTCGGCCGCGGCGGATAGAGCGCCGGGTTGAAGCCCTTGAAGTTCCAATGGCCGTCGCCCATGAGCGTCAGGAACATGGGCGCGGGGGGCGTCCAATGCTCTGCCGCCCACTTGAGCATCGCCGGCACGGCCTTCGGGTGATAGATGCCGGCGTTGAACTCGTCGTAGACATCCTGGATGTCCGCGACCAGCGCGCGGCGGCCCTGGCTGCGATGCCAGGCGGCGAGGCGCTCCGCCGCGGGACGCAGCTCCGCCGAGGTGACGATGACGGCATCCGCGCCGCCCGCGGGGGCGCGCAGCCCCGTCTCAGCGCGCAGGCGGATCGAGGCGGGCGGACGGAAGGTGTCCGGGGCCTGCAACCAGTAATGCGCGCCGGCCGCGGTGTTCGTCCGGAACCGCACCGTCACATCCGCGGCCGGCGCGTCGGCAGCCGGCCCCGCGGCCATCTGCGCGGCGCGGTTGAACATCAGCGGCAGATAGACGCGCTGGCCGAAGGTGACCGACAGCCGCTGCGGGCTTATCGGGTTGCTGATATCCCAGATGGCGATGTCGAGGGCGTCCCAGCCGTCGACGGCGTATTCGGTCGGGCCGGACGTCTCCGCGGTGAAATCGAGCTGCCCGTTCCAGGCGCGGAACTGGCGGCGGTAGTCCAGCTCCCAATAGTTGACAAAGACCCAATCGCTGACGACGCCGGGCATGACCCACGCGCCGACCCGGAGATCGTTGACGCCGTGCTGCACGAGGCCAGCGGGGATCGCGGCCGTGAACACCTTGCGCACGTGCTGGCCGTCCCAGGTCTGGTCGAGCACCTGCACGCCGTTGAGCGCGATGGTCGTGCGATGATCGGGGTTGACGTTGCTGAGGCCGACGTAGCTGTGCTCCTCCAGGCGCAGGGTGGCGGCCGCGCCCGGCGTCGGGTACGGCACATCGTACGGCAGGCTCACGGTGACGCCCTGCCCCGCGCCGATCGGCTGGAGCCGCGCCCAGAACCAGGTGTCCTCCGTGTCCGCGCCGAGCCGATGGAGCGTCCACCAGTAGAGCGATTCCTCGGCGTGCAGGGTGGTCGCGAAGTCTTGCGGCGGCGGCAGATTGCCGGAGGGCGTGGCGTCCACCGTCGCCATGCGCGGTCCAGGCGCGCCGCCGGCCGTCAGCCAGTAGACCCGTTCGTCGGTATATTTCTGATCCATCTCCGGCCCGCGAAACTGCTGGCCGAAGAAGTAGAGCCGATCCTGTGCGTCGAAGCGACCGTCGGCCTCGCCGGTCACGTAGATGGCGACCGGCTGGCCGAGGCTGCTGAGGGCGAACGTGCGCGGGTCCACGCTGGCGGGGTCGAGGCCCGCGGCGGCGAGATCCTGCGGCCCCAGCACTGTGACGCCGTCGGCGGTGACGCCGATGCGCAGCCGCACGGGCGCGGCGTTGGCGTCCTGCGCGCGCGCGGGCGCGGGATGCAGCAGGAGCGCAAGCGTCAGGAGCAGGCTGAACATCGCCGATAGAGATGGTCGTGTCATGCGGTTTGTCGTCCCTCGGTAGAATCGGACGCACGTCCAACGGCCATGACACATGGCCCGGACAAACATATATGAAGCCGTATTATATCACGGAGGCCATGCCGGCCCTAATGACCCGTCACGTCCGTCAAAGCGTTTTGTCCGGATACGCGCAGACGTCCAGCAGCACGCAGCGGGCGCATTCGGGCCGCGCCGCGTGACAGATCTGGCGGCCGTGGCGGATGAGATTCACGTGGAGGACATAGAACTGCTCGGGCGGCACCAGCGACTCCCATAGCCCCTTGATCTTCTCCTCCGACGCCTTCGGCTCGGCCAGCCCCAGCCGCCGCGTGACCCGGCCCACGTGCGTGTCCACGGGGAAGGCCGCCTTGCCGAAGCAGAACAGCATCACGATCGAGGCCGTCTTGTGGCCGACGCCATCGAAGGAGCACAGCCAGCGCGTGGCCTCCTCGACCGGCAGATCGGCCAGAAAGTCGATGTTGTACTCCCCGCGCTCCGCGCAGATGCGGCGCAGTATGGCCTGGATGCGCGGGGCCTTCCGATCCGCCAGCCCGCCGGAGCGGATCGTGTCGGCCAGCTCGATGACGGGCGCGTTCGCGGCCTCCTGCCAGGTAGGATAGCGCGCCTTCAGCGCCTTGAACGCGCGGCCGGAGTTGAGGTCGCTCGTGTTCTGGCTGAGGAGGGTGAGCACCAGCTCGTCCAGCGGTGCATAGTAGGGCTGCCAGGTCGGCTCGCCGTATGCGTCGATCAACCGGCGATGGATCGTCTGCGCAAGGGCGCGTTGTTCGTCGATGGATTGGCTCATATCAGGCTCCTGTCGCCGCCATGATAATGACAGGGCGGGCCGGTGTCAATAGCCGGGGATACATTTTGAGCCTATCCGAAAACCCGTTGGGGCCGGTCTCTGACCGTGCCCCTGGCTCGGTAGGCTCAACGCAGTTGAGCACGACCGGCCAGAGCAATTTTCGGATAGATTCTTGTGTTAGACAGGCCGCGGCCTTTGTGATAGCATGGGGCGGACGAGCGGGCCTCCTGGCCGCGGCCCGCGCAGGCATTTCAGTTTGTCCGGCGTCGCTGGGGAGAGGAGGAGTTCGATGCGCCTGTTCACCAAGATTGTGTGCACTATCGGCCCCGCGAGCCGGGAGCCGGAGATGCTGACGCGCCTGATGCGCGCCGGCATGGATGTGGCCCGCCTGAATTTCTCGCACGGCGACTCCGCGGCGCGCCTTGAAGACATCCAGCACATCCGCGCCGCGGCCGAGCAGGCCGGCAAGCCGGTCGCCATCCTGGGCGACCTGCAGGGCCCCAAGCTGCGCGTGGGGACCATGCAGGAGGGCGGGGTGTTGCTCACGGCCGGCGAGACGCTCACCCTGACCACGGAGCACGTTGTCGGCGCGCCCGGCTGCATCCCCGTGCAGTACGAACACCTGCCGGAGGTCGTCGAGCCGCAGGATCGCATCCTGATCGACGACGGCCTGTTGGAGCTGGTCGTCACCGCGGTGCGGGGCAGCGAGATCATCGCGCGCGTCGTCACGGGCGGCCTTCTCGACTCGAACAAGGGCCTGAACCTCCCGCGCGCGGCCATCAGCATCCCCGCCATCACCGAGAAGGACCGCGAGGATCTGGCGTTCGCCATCGAGCAGGATCTGGACTGGATCGCCCTCTCCTTCGTGCGGACAGCCTCCGAGGTCTGGGATATCAAGGCGCAGATCCGCCAGCTTTCGGCGTTCGGCCGCCAGACGCCCGTCGTCGCCAAGATCGAGAAGCCGGAGGCGATCGACCATATCGACGACATCATCGCGGCCTCGGACGGCATCATGGTCGCGCGCGGCGATCTCGGCATCGAGATCTCGCCGGAGGCCGTGCCCATGTTGCAGAAGATGATCATCACCAAGTGTAACCAGGTCGGCAAGCCGGTCATCACCGCCACCCAGATGCTCGACTCGATGATCCGCAACCCCCGGCCCACCCGCGCCGAGGCCAGCGATGTCGCCAACGCGATCCTCGACGGCTCGGACGCCATCATGCTCTCCGGCGAGACGGCCACCGGCAAGTACCCGCTCGAGGCCGTGCAGACGATGGCGCGCATCGCCCAGGAGGTGGAGCGCGTACACCTGAACGTCCCCCGCCGACAGCTTGCGGCGCGCGCCGGCCGCACGTTCGCCGAGGCGGTCGCGCACGCCTCGGTGGAGACGGCGCTGGATCTCAGCGCGGCCGCGATCGTCACGCCGACCGTCTCCGGCGCGACCGCGCGCACTGTCTCCCGGTTCCGTCCGCCCTGTCCCATCGTGGCCGTCACGCCCCGCCCGTTTGTGCAGCGCGAGCTGGTGATCTTCTGGGGCGTCTTCCCGCTGCTCTCGCAGCGCGGCCAGGACACCGATACCGTCCTGAACGAGGCCGTCGAGGCCGCGCAGCGGGCCGAGCATGTGAAGGAGGGCGATGTCGTCGTGGTGACGGGCGGCTCGGTGGAGGGCGGCGGCGGCACCACCAACCTGATGAAGGTGCATCTCATCGAGCACATCCTGGCCCGCGGGCTGGGCCTGTCCGACCGGAAGGTCATCGGCCGGGTGCGGCGGCTCGAAGCGCCCGTCGCGCCCGACGTCGTGATCAAGCCGGACGAGATCGTCGTGACCTCGCACACCGACCGCACGTTCCTGGACGTGTTGCACAAGGCGCTGGGGCTGATCACGACGGATGCGCGGCCCGGGGCCCACTGCCGCCTGGCCGCGCTGGAGCTGGGGCTGCCCACGATCGTCGGCGTGCAGGAGAGCATCGACACGCTGACCGACGGGATGCACATCGTCATGGACACCAAGCGTGGGCTGGTGTATGAACGGCCGCCCGCGCTGTGGCGACCCCGCGACGAGGCGGCGGCCGGGCCGGCCGCGCCTCGCGGGGTCGAAGAGGGGGCGTAGCGGATGAAGGCCTGGCTTACGCGCGCCCTGCGGCGTCTACGGCGCAAGCGCCCCGCGGAGACCTGCGACAATTGCGCGTTCGTCGAGTTCTTTCGCAGCAACGGCGACGGGCAGGTGTCGCGGCTGAACGCGTTCTGTCGCTGTCCCGGCGGGCCGTTCCAGGATCGCCCCGTGCCGCCCGCGCGCTGGTGCGCGCGCTGGCAGCCGGCCGACGGGCCGGTCGAGGTGCCCACGGTCGGCGACCCCACGCTGACCGTGTAGGCGCGTTCGCCGATAATTCAAGAAGCAGCCGCCGCAACGGCTGCCGCGCCTCCCCCGCGGCCCGGCAGCCAGCGGATCAGCGCGGCCTGCGGTCGCACGCCGAAGCGCAACGGGATGCTCTCGCCCAGCCCCCGGACGACGAACATGTGCTGGCCGCCCCGCTCGAACCAGCCGGCGGGCTGTCGCCGCGTCAGGTGCGTGCCCTGCGTGTGCGCCGCGCCGAGCAGCGGCAGCCGGATCTGGCCGCCGTGCGTGTGGCCGGCGAGGATCAGATCCGCGCGCCGCGCGGCCGGATCGAGCCAGATATCCGGGTTGTGCGCCAGCAGCGCCAGGGGCGCATCCGCCGGCGCAGCGCGCAGCGCGGCCGCCAGATCCGGCCGGCCCTCCAGCAGGTCATCCACGCCCGCAAACCAGACATCTGTCTCGCCCACGCGCAGCGGGACCGCCGCGTTGACCAGCGGCGTGACGCCGCACTCGACCAGCGCGGCCCGCAGCGCGGCCATGTCGTTGAACGCGACCGGCAGCCGCACGAGGTCGTTGCGCGCCACCTTCAGCGCGAACTCGTAGACCCGTCGCGCGGCGTCCAGCCCGCGCGCCAGGGCCCGCGCGGCCCCGCCGCCGGACGTGAGGACGCCCTCCTGCCAGGTGTGCCCGAAGACGCCCCACACCGAGTACTCTGCATAATCGTGGTTGCCCGGACAGAAGAAGGCTCCGCGCGCCGGGCGCAGGCGGCGGATCAGCTCCAGCGCGACGGGCAGCCCGGCCCAGTCGTGGATCAGGTCGCCGGTCAGCGCCAGCACGTCGTAGCGTTCATCGCGCAGCAGATCGAGCAGCCGGTCGATCTTGCGGGCCTGTATCGCGCCGTCCATCTCCGCGCCCGCGAGCGGCAGGACGAGGTTCGCCTCGCTTTTTACGCCCCCGCCCAGATCGAAGTCGAAGCGGTAGACGCCGCCCACTTTCGGGTTTTGGTATTTGACCTCGAAGGTGTCCGTCCGGTTCAGGCTGCCGGACGCCGGCCCGCTGATCTTCGACCAGGCCTCGTCCAACCGGTCCGCCGTGATGTCCGACGGCAGGACGTTCGCCTTCAGCGTCACGTCAAAGTCTTCGACATTGAACGCGGAGTCGACGACATCCTTGTAAAAAACGACCATGTGCCTGTCCGGGTTCGGGCTTTTGGTCACGTCGAACGGCCACGGCCTGTGGCCTTCAAAGGGCGGCGGGTTCCCCGACGTCCCGGATTTGGGGGAAGTGACGTCGAGAGCCTCCACCCTCGGCACGATGATCCTGCCCGTTTCGCCGATGGTGATGTCAAACTC
>MWBF01000122.1 GCA_002068935.1 Chloroflexi bacterium ADurb.Bin325 | reverse complement strand
GTGGGCGGCCTGCTGATCTATCTCGCCATCGCCAAGGAGTACGAGCCGGTCCTGCTCATCCCCATCGGGACGGGCGCGATCCTCGCCAACATCCCCGGCGCAGGCATGGGGCTGGATCTACGCGCCATCATGGCCGGGGAGTCGCAGGAGGGCGTCTTCTATGCGCTCTACAAGGCGGGCATCGAGACGGAGCTCTTCCCGCTGCTGCTCTTTATCGGCATCGGCGCGCTGACCGACTTCGGGCCGCTGCTCTCGAACCCTCGCATGGTGCTCGTCGGCGCGGCCGGGCAGTTCGGCATCTTCGGCGTGCTGCTGCTGGCGCTGGCCACCGGCCAGTTTACGCTCAACGAGGCCGCGTCCATCGGCATCATCGGCGCCATCGACGGCCCGACGAGCATCTTCGTGGCGTCCAAGCTCGCGCCCCATCTGCTCGCGCCCATCGCGGTTGCGGCCTACACCTACATGAGCCTCGTGCCGATCATCCAGCCGCCCATCATGCGCCTGCTCACGACCAGGGCCGAGCGCCGCATCCGCATGCCCTACACCGAGCGGCCCGTCAGCAAGCGCGTGCGGCTGGCGTTCCCGATCATCGTCACCCTGCTGACCGGGTTTCTCGCGCCCCAGGCCAGCCCGCTGATCGGCACGCTGATGTTCGGCAACCTGATGCGCGAGTCGGGCGTCGTCGATCGGCTGGTCAAGACCGCGGGCAACGAGCTGGCCGATATCACGACCATCTTCCTCGGCATTACCATCGGTGCGACGATGGTCGGCCAGTCGTTCGCCAACGTGCAGACGCTCATCATCCTCGTGCTCGGCGTGCTGGCCTTCATGCTGGACACCGCGGCGGGCGTTCTCTTCGGCAAGCTGCTCAACGTCCTCACGCGCGGCCGGTTCAACCCGCTGATCGGCGCGGCGGGCATCAGCGCGTTCCCGATGGCCGCGCGCGTGGTCAACCGGATCGGGCTGGAGGAGGACTACGAGAACTTCCTGCTCATGCACGCGATGGGCGCAAACACCGCGGGCCAGATCGCCTCGGTCCTCGCCGGCGGCATCGTGCTCGCGATCATGATGGGATAACGGGACGATTGAAGGACGATTGAAGATTGAAAATTAAAGATTGAAGATTGCGGTCTGTCCGCAACGAACATACTTGGTTGACAGGAGGCCTGATCTTCCATCTGTAATCTGCAATCTTCAATTCGGGGAGGACATATGCCGATTCTGACGCGCATCAGGGCCGAATACCACGATTCCATCATCCTCATGCAGGTTGCGGCCGCGCTGCTCGACCTGCCCGGCGTCGAGGACGCCGCGGTGGTGATGGGCACGCCCGCCAACCAGGAGATCGTCGCGGGGGCCGGGCTGCTGACCCCGGAGGTCGCGGCCGCGCGGCCGGACGACCTCGTCATCGTCGTCAGGGCCGCGGACGAGGCCGCGGGACAGGCCGCGCTGGCCCAGGCGCAGGAGATCCTGGCGCGCCGCGGCCCGCGCACGGAGACGACCGCGGCCCGCCCGAAATCGCTGGCCGCGGCGCTGCACGCCGCGCCCGACGCCAACCTCGTGGTCATCTCCGTCGCGGGCCGCTATGCCGGCCGGGAGGCGCGCGCCGCGCTCGACGCGGGCCGCCACGTCCTGCTCTTCTCCGACAACGTGCCGCTGGAGGACGAGATCGGCCTGAAGCAGCTCGCGGTGAGCAAGGGCCTGCTGTGCATGGGGCCGGACGCGGGCACCGCGATCATCAACGGCGTCGCGCTCGGCTTTGCCAACGCGGTCCCTCGCGGCCGGGTCGGCCTGGTCAGCGCGGCCGGGACCGGGCTACAGGCGGTCACGACCGGGCTGGCGCGGCGCGGCGCGGGGGTCTCGCAGGCCATCGGCGCGGGCGGCCGCGACCTGAGCGAGGCGGTCGGCGGGCTGATGATGCTCCAGGGGCTTCAGATGCTCCAGGCCGACCCGCAGACCGAGGTCATCGTCCTCATCTCCAAGCCGCCGGCCCCGTCTGTCGCGGCGAAGGTGCTGGCGGCCATAAGCCCGGCCAAGCCCACCGTCGTCTGCTTCCTCGGCGCGGACCCCGGCCCCATCGAGGCGGCTGGCGCGCTGCCCGCGACCACGCTCGCCCAGGCCGCGGCCGGCGCGGCCGCGCTGGCCGCGGGCGGCGATTACTACGGCCCGCTGGCCGAGATGGCGGAGGCCAGCAAGGCGCTCATTCCGCTGGCGGAGGCCGCCCGCGGCCTGCTCAGGCCGGGCCAGCGCAGCCTGCGCGGGCTGTTCACCGGCGGCACCTTCTGCTACGAGGCGCAGGCGCTCCTGCAGGGCCTGCCGGAGCCGGTCTACAGCAACGCGCCGCTCGACAAGGCGCGGAAGCTGGAGCATGTGGTGACGCATCCTTCGACTGATGGCAGTGAGCAACAGGCGTTGAGCCGTCCACCCGCTCAGGATGCAGTGAATCCACCCCACACTACGAAACATCCTGAGCGGAGGCCGCACGAAGTGCGGACGCAGTCGAAGGATGCGACCGTAGTTCACACCATCATCGACCTGGGCGAGGACGAGTTCACCCAGGGACGGCTGCACCCGATGATCGACCCCGCGCTGCGCAACCGGCGCATCGTCGAGGAGGCGCGCGACCCCGCGACCGCCGTCATCCTGCTCGATTACGTGCTCGGCTACGGCGCGCACCCCGACCCGGCCGGCGCGAGCCTCGACGCGCTCCGCGCCGCGCAGCGCGTCGCCGCGGAGGACGGGCGGCAGATCGTCTTCATCGCATCCGTCTGCGGCGCCGAGGCCGACCCGCAGCCGCTGAGCGAACAGGAGGCGAAGCTGCGCGCCGCGGGCGTCATCGTGCTGCCGGACAACGCGGCCGCCGCGCGGCTGGCCGGGCTGGTGGTTGCGCTCGCCGGCAACGCATTCGAGAACGGATAAGAACCTATCCGAGAGCTGCTCTGGCCGATCTCCGAGATGGCCATGCCAGGAGAAACCATGCCCCCGCCCTCCTTCACCCCCGGCATCGAGCTGTGCCGCCGCTTCTACTGGGAGGCGGTGCGTCCCGTGCTCGATGCCAAGTTCCCCGGCCGGCGGCATCGACCAGATCAGCGACAACGTAGATATCCTGGAGAACACCCCGCGCGCGGTCGTCCGACGGTTGTTCGAGCAACGTCCTTGACAAAAATATACGCAGCCGGTAGAATCCCGACTTTACCGTCGGGGGACGCTGCCTGATCATCCGATCCAGGTACTGCCGCCATCCGTGAGCTGCGAAACCCAAGACAATGCCCCAGCTCGTGGTTAGCGTCCAGCCGGCCCATCTCAATCGTCAAGGAGTAGTGCAGGATGAAATCGTCGTTCTTGTACCGGCTCATTCTGTTGAGCATGGCGCTTTGGCTGGCGGCCTGCGGCGGCGGCGAAGTGCGTTTCAGCACCGCCAACATCGCCAGCGCCCGCCTGAGCCCGGATGAGGCCAGCACACAAAGCGTCACCGTGTTCGGGCCCGAGGACGTATTCTATTTGATCGTTGCGCTCGCCAACGCGCCCGACGACACCACGATCAAAGCCGTGTGGACGGCCGTCGATGTCGATGGCGCGGACGCCAACACCGTCCTGGCCGAAAAATCGCTGACCAGCGGCAGCGCCACCGTCACCTTCGATCTGAGCAACAACAACCTCTGGCCGAACGGCAGCTACAAGGTCGACCTCTATCTGAACGATAAGCTGGATCGGACGCTGGACTTCAAGGTCGAGGGCGCGCCGTCGGCGCAGGCTCCCGCCCCCACCGAGCCGCCAGCGCCAACGTCCACGCCCGACCCGGCAACGGCCCTGGCCGTGAAGTCGCTGCAGGACGTCAAATCGGCCACGGTGCAGATCATCGCCCAGGGCACCTTCCAGGACCCGCAGGTCGGCATGCGCTACAACGTCGCGGGCAGCGGCTCCGGCTTCATCATCGACCCCAGCGGCATCGCCATCACCAATAACCACGTGGTCACCGGCGCGGCGCTGATCCGCGTCTACGTCGGCGGCGAGAGCCAGCCGCGCAACGCCCGCGTCCTGGGCGTCTCCGAGTGCGCCGACCTGGCGGTGATCGACATCGAAGGGGACGGCTACCCTTATTTGCAGTGGTATGACGGCCCAGTCGATGTGGGGCTGGATGTCTATGCGGCCGGCTTCCCGCTGGGCGACCCGGAGTACACGCTGACGCGCGGCATCGTCTCCAAGGCGCGGGCCAACGGCAAGACGGACTGGACGTCGGTGGCCAGCGTCGTCGAACATGACGCGACCATCAATCGCGGCAATTCGGGCGGGCCGCTGGTGACCGGCAACGGCCAGGTGGTGGCGGTCAATTATGCCGGCAACAGCGACACTGGCCAGTTCTTTGCCATCGCCCAGCCGCAGGCCCTGCCGGTGATCAAGGAGCTGCGCGACGGCCACGACGTACTGGCCATCGGCATCAACGGCACAGCTATCAACGACGGCCAGGGGCTGTCGGGCATCTGGGTGGCGTCGGTGAAATCAGGTTCGCCGGCCAGCCGGGCCGGGGTCAAGGCGGGCGATATCATTACCAAGTTAGAGGGTCTGGTGCTGGCCGTGGACGGCACCATGGGCGACTATTGCGATATCTTGCGCTCCCGCACCGCGGACGACGTGTTGGCCATCGAGGTCCTGCGCTTCGCCAGCCAGGAGGTGTTGGAGGGCGAGCTGAACGGCCGGGCCCTGGAACAGACCTTCTCCTTCGCCCAGGCGCTCTCGGACGAGGCCACCACTGCGGACGCCGGCGCGACAGAGACCTACACCGACTACAAGACCATCCAGGACGACAGCGGTCGGCTGATCATGGAGGTTCCCGTGAAGTGGCGCGAGGTAGACGGCAGCGCATGGATGTTGGAGGATCAGACGATCGGTCTGTCGTTGATGGCGTCGCCCGACCTCGATGGCCTCGGCGATCGATGGGACGTCCCCGGCGTGTTCTTCGGCGTCACCGACCAGCTCGACGCGACCACCGAGGAACTGTTGGACGCCTTCGACTACGGTGAGAGCTGCGCCTATGGCGGCCGCAAAGAGTACTCAGACGGCGTCTATGCAGGCTATTACGACATCTGGACGGACTGCGGCGACGCTGGCTCCTCGGTGGTGGTGGTTAGCGTCGAGCCCGAGGATCGCAGCTATCTGGGCCTGGTGCTGGTGCAGGTGGTCGGCGACGCCGACCTGGATGCGCTGGATCACATCATAGACAGCTTCATCTACAAGCCGTAAACGATCATCGCGTCCTTCTTCGGCCACGCGGTCGCTGAATGCCGGCCGCGCGGCCGAAGAAGAGCGCCGCCCTCGACGACCGCTCCCAGATTCCGCGCAACTTTTCACGCTCGACAGCGTCATCTAATATAACGCCATAGGCGGCAGCACGTGGCGCCGACGACTTTGTGGGAGGAAAGATGAAACCTGTATTCGGGCGCACGCGCCCCGTCCGAGCGCGCCTCATCGCTGTCGTGCTGTTCCTGGCGCTGACAGGCAGCCTGCTTCCGGCCGCGCCGCCAGCCGCCGCGCTGACATCGACGCCCCAACCCACCGCGACCCCGCGGCCGACGCGCACCCCGACCCCGACGGTGACCGCGACCCCTACCTTGCCCGCGACCGAGCCCGACCTGATCGCGGCAGGGCACGAGGCTCTGCTCGCCAGCAACTTTGCGCGCGCCGAGGAGGCGTTCCAGGCAGCCATCAAGCTGGACTCCACATCGTCTGCCGCGCTGGTCGGGCTGAGCCGCACCTACGCCGTGCAGATGGGCCGCCAGCGGGAGGCGCTCGCCGCGGCAGAGCAGGCCGTCGAGCTTGATCCAGCCTATGTGCCCGGCTGGATCGCGCTGGCCGACGCGCAGATCCGGCTCAACCTCGTGACGGATGCGCTGGCATCTGCCGAGAAGGCAGTCGAGTCGGTGGGGACTGCCACGATCGCCGCCGAGGCGCAGGCCGCGCTCGCCAACGCCTACCGCATCGACAGCCAGCCGGATGAGGCGCTGGCCGCCGCGGCCCGCGCCGTGGAGCTCGACGGGCAATCCGCGGCCGCTTACGCCGCGCTCGGCCTGGTCCACCAGGATCGGGGCGACCTGGGCCGCGCCATCAACGCGCTGAAGCGCGCGGTCGAGCTGGAGCCGCAATTCGTCTGGTGGCGCCTGCTGCTGGGCCATACGTATGCGGTAATCGGCGAAACGGCCCTCTCCGCCGCCGAATACGACCGCATCGTCAGGATCGCGCCTGATTATGGCTATGCGCAAATCGGCCAGGCGCAGCGTGATGCGGATCTTGGCAACGACACACGCTCCAACGAGAGGCTCAGCAAGCTGCGCGAGGCGTATCCGAACGCGGTGGAGCCGCGGCGCGCGCTGGCGCACATCATCCGATACACCCAGGGCAGCGCCGCTGCCGTCGGACGCTTCGAGGACGCGCTGCGCATCGCCCCCACCGATCTCGAGACCCGGCTCGGCCTGGCCCGCTCGCTATACGAATCCGGCAACTGCGCACGCGCCGAGACCATCCTCAAGGCCCTGCTTAAGGAATGGCCGCGCAATGCAATCGCCCTCGAACTGTTCAGCCTGACGCGCCTCTGCCTGAGCGACGCCAGCGGCGCGCTCAAGTACGCGCGGCAGGCCATCGACGCCAACCCTTACTACCTCGCCGGCTATCTGCGCGCGGCGGAGGCGCTCTACTCTGACGGCAGGACCGACGAGGCCATCGCCATGTATCTGTCCGCCATGCGCATCGGCCACCGCGACGGCCAGGAGCACTCAAGCTTCGGCGCGATTTTCTATGACCAGGGCGATCTGGAGCGCGCCTTGTACGAATACAGCCTGGCCGCGCTGATGTGGCCGAACTGGGCCTGGCCCGCCTATGCGCTCTGCGCCATCTACATCGGCCAGGATCGGCTGGACCTCGCCCACCAGGCGTGCGACGCGGGGTACGAGACGGACGCCAGCGACCCGGCTATGGCGCGCCAGTACGTGTGGGTGCTGCTGCGCGAGGGGCGGCCGCAGGAGGCGCTGGAGATCCTGGCCGGGTTGGACGCCAACGATGCGGCCACGCAGCTTCTCCTCGGCGTGGCCTACTATATGACGAACCGTTACCCGGCCGCGATCGAGGCCTTCGACCGGCATACCAAGCTCAGCCGGAGCAACAACCCGCAGCTCAAGGAGCTCATGGCCGCGCTGAAGGGCCAATACCGGCTCTCGCATGCGGAGGCGCAGGAGCTCGCCGCACAGCGCATCCCGGCCGCCATCGGCCGGCCCGTCACGATCAGCTTCGAGAAGGAGCCGGGCCGGACGGGCCTGGTAGTCGAGGTCAAGGGGCAGCCGGGCGAAAAGCCGGAGCGCATCGTCATCGCGGCCCTGCAGGCGCTCGGCTACATGGGCCAGATCGCCCCGCGCATGACGCCGGTGGTCAGCGGCGCGCACGTCCGGGCCGTGGCCAGCGATGGCGAGCCGATCCTCGCGGCGTTCGCGGGCGTCGGGCCGCTGCGCGAGTATATGCTAGGGCTGATCAGCGACAACCTGTTCCTGAGCCGCATCACCTACGAGTCGCTGAAAACCGGCGACACGGCGGATGACGCGGCCTGGAGCGAGGAGGAGGTGCGCGAGCTGGGCCGGCAGGCGGAAGCCGTGCGCGAGCTGCGCGCGATCAGGCCCGTGTCCTTCGAGGCGATCACGCAGGCGGAACTGGAGGCGGAGCTGGCCGCGCGGGCGGACGAGGACATCGAGGCGCTCAAACAGGACGAGGCCGCGCTGCGGCTGTTGGGCCTCATCGAACGGAACGTCAACCTGGCCAAGACGCTGACCGCCGCGCAGGCCTCCTCGCTGCTCGGCTATTACGATCCGCAGAAGAAGGCGTTCGTCTATGTCTCCGACAAGACGCCCTCCGCGCTCGAAAAGCTGACCATCGTCCACGAGTATGTCCACGCGTTGCAGGATCAGCACTTCACGTTCGGCCTGCCGACGACGCAGGTGGACAACGACCGTCGGCTGGCCTACCGCGCGCTGGTGGAGGGCGATGCGCAACTGGCGACGAACCTGTATGCGGATACCGCGCTGGGCCTCAGCGATCTGCTGAGCGCGTCCCTCGCGTCCAGCGCGGATCGGCTCAACCAGGAGAAGCTGGATCAGATGCCGCCGACCATCGTCGAGTCGCTGCGCTTCCCCTACGCGGCGGGGCTGGACTTTGCCAGCCTGCTCTACAGGCAGGGCGGGCTGGAGGCGCTGAACAGCGCATTCGCCGCGCCGCCCCGCTCCACCGAGCAGATCCTCCACGTGGACAAGTACCTCAGCCAGGAGCAGCCGGTCACCGTCAAGGCGCCGGCGCTGCCCGCCGCGCTCAAAGACGCCTGGCGCGTCGCGGACAGCAACGTCTTCGGCGAGCTGGGCTGGCGGCTGGCGCTGCAAGCGCGGCTCGGCCCGATGGCCGCGATCTACGGCGCGGCGGGCTGGGGCGGCGACCGCTACACCCTGTTCCAGAAGGGCGAAAAGGCCACCTACATGCTGGCCGCAGCCGCCGTGTGGGACACCGAGGCCGAGGCACAGGAGTTCGCGGAGCTCTACACGTCCGGCATATTCGGCACGCAAGGCGTCACCGAGACGACCACGGATCTGCTCAGCAGCCGGCCCGTCCGCACATACAAGGAGCGCGGCTTCTACACGGCGTTCCGGCTGGATGGAAAGCAGACCTTCCTCGTGGTCGGCCCCGACGAGCCAGCCGTGCAGGCCGTACTGGAGGGGATGAAGTAGAAAGCCGATCCACAACATCGGGGCTTTCCTCGCCCCCATCCCCCTCTCCTGACGTTGGGCGAGCCTCCGGCTCGCACGTCAGGAGGGGGAGCCGAGGGGGCGAGGCCGATAATTCATGGGGCCACGTCCGCGGATGTGGCCCTTGCGCGTTAACGGATTCGCGCGGATAGCGGTATACTACCCGTTCGGGCGTCGTGCGCCCGTCACGACCCGGTCATGCTCGACGACTCATAGGCTGCCTGTAAGCGAAGCAGCGTCGCCCGCCTGCGGCCCTTTTTCACGACAGCAACCTGTAATTCGACCTGAAAGGACCCTTCCATGCCCAAGACAGTCGCTGACGTATTGGAGATGGCGCGGCGGGTGGAGATGGTAGACTTGCGCTTCACCGACCTGCCCGGCGTCTGGCAACACTTCACGATCCCCGCGCACACCCTCTCCGAGGAGATCTTCGAGGACGGCGTGCCGTTCGACGGCTCGTCCATCCGCGGATTCAAGGAGATCCACGAGTCGGACATGCTCCTGCTGCTCGATCCGACGACCGCGTTCATCGACCCCATCTACCAGGTGCCCACGCTCGTCATCATCGGGGATGTCTACGACCCCATCACCCGCGAACCGTACAGCCGCGACCCGCGCTATATCGCGCGGCGCGCCGAGACATACCTGAAGCAGACCGGCATCGGCGACACGGCCTACATCGGGCCGGAGGCGGAGTTCTTCATCTTCGGCGATGTGCGCTATGCCAGCAACACGAACGAGGCGTACTATCACATCGACAGCCGCGAGGGCTGGTGGAACAGCGGCAAGGACATCGGCCCCAACTTCGGCGGCCAGATTGCGGCCAAGCGCGGCTACTTCCCGACCCCGCCCGTCGACACCCTCCAGGACGTGCGCAGCCGGATGGTGCTCGCCATCGAGGGCGCGGGCGTCCCGGTGGAGATCCACCATCACGAGGTCGCGTCCGCGGGCCAGAGCGAGATCGGCCTCCGCTTCGACACCCTCCTGCGCATGGCCGACAGCATGATGATCTACAAGTACATGGTCAAGAACGTCGCGCGGCAGAACGGCCTGACCGCCACGTTCATGCCCAAGCCGCTCTTCGGCGACAACGGCAGCGGCATGCACTGCCACCAGAGCATCTGGAAGGCCGGCCGGAACGTGTTCTACGATGAGGCGGGCTATGCGCAGCTCTCCGACACCGCCAGGTACTATATCGGCGGCCTGCTGGAGCACGCGCCCGCGCTGCTCGCGCTGGTCGCGCCGACGACCAACTCCTACCGCCGCCTGGTGCCCGGATACGAAGCGCCGGTCAACCTGGCCTACTCGCAGCGCAACCGGTCGGCCATCTGCCGCATCCCGGTCGGCTCGCGGAGCGCGCAGGCAAAGCGCGTCGAGTTCCGCGCGCCGGACCCGTCGTGCAACCCCTACCTGGCCTTCGCCGCGCTGCTGATGGCCGGGCTGGACGGCATCCAGAA
>MWBF01000121.1 GCA_002068935.1 Chloroflexi bacterium ADurb.Bin325 | reverse complement strand
CAGGGCTTCGGCGCGCTCGATTTCCAGGCCAGTTGGGCCTTTGCAGGGTTTCTGCTCCTCTGGTTCGTCATCCTCGCTGTCGCCCTGGTTGGCGGTGGGCTCGTGTGGTTGCCGCGGGTCTCCTGGGCGCAACTGGGGTGGCGACGACAGGGCCTGCTCAGGACGATCGGGTGGGGCGCGCTGGGCTTTGTCCTGCTCTATCTCAACGTCATCGCCTGGGCGCTGCTGAAAGGCGACACAGCTCAGCCCGCGATGCTGCTCCCCGGCCCGCTGCGTCTGATCCTGGTGGCCTTTTTTGCCTTCGGCATGGCTGCCTGGGTGGAGGAAAACCTCTATCGAGGCTATCTGCAACCGCTCCTGGTCGGCCGTTTCGGCTTGCCCGCGGCGATAGTCGCGCAGGCCGCGCTTTTCTCGGCCGCACATCTGGGCTACTATCAGCAGGGGCTCGATTTCGGCATGGCCTTTGTGGCGGGCTTGATCTTGGGCGGGCTGCGGAGGCGTGACGGCAGCCTGGTCGCGCCCTATATCGCGCACGGCCTGTTCTGGCTCATGGCCGCATTCATGACGCCGGCCGTGTGACGCCTCGCATATTCGCCCGTTCCGGGCTTTTCAGGCAGTCTTTGAAAGACAAATCGCCCGCGCAGGCCTGCGCGGGCGATCACAGCAGATGGCCGGAGCCTGGGGCCTATTCCGCCCTCTCGTCGCTGGCCTCTGCGAGGAGAACCTCTTTCAGCGCTTCATACTCTTCGCGGCAGACGCGGCATTGGCCCAGGTGCTGCCGAAACAGCGCATAAACTTCGGACTGGTGCTGGCCGGCCAGTTCCGCTTCCACGTAGGCCGGAGTCTGGTCGAAGCACTGCGAACAGGAAATCTCCTCATCACGAGTGTCGAGCACTGCTGGCATCCAGCGCTCAAGTGCTGATTGCTCCATAGGATTCTCCTGTCTATTAGTTCGCCTCGGCCACGAAATCTTACCTCGCAGCCGCAAATGTTGCCAGAATTTCCGCGGGCGCAAAGCCGCGCTCAAGGAGCTTGCCCTTGAGCTTCCGCCGCGCGTCGTGGAGCAGCTTATAGGCCCCGTTGCGGTTGGTGCCCAGCGCCTGCGCCACCTCGTCCAGCGGGATGTCCTGGATCACGACCCCGCGCAGGGCCGCGCGCTGCCGCTCCGTCAGCTCATGCTCGATCACCTGATGGACGACGGCCCACGCCTCGCTCGCCTGGGCCTGCTGCTCAGGGTTCGCGCCGGGCGCGGTCTCGCGGCCGAGCGCGGTCGCCGGCGCATCGTCGTCCATGAGCGCCTCCAACGAAACGTCCTTCCAGCGCACCCGACGGACCGCGGTCATGGCCTTGTTCACCGCGAAATTGTACGCCCAGGTGGTGAAGCGGCTCTCCCCGCGGAACTGATGCAACTGGGACAGGACGGCCAACAGCGCCTCCTGCGTGCAGTCCTCCGCCAGGTGAGCGCGCGCCTCATCGTCCATGCCGGCGAGATAGCCGGGGAAGCGTTGGAAGGCGATGTGGACCGCCTTGCGCAGATAGATCCGCAAATCCTCCAACGCAGCCGCCTGGATCGCGCCGGTCGCGGAGAGATCCTGCACC
This sequence comes from Chloroflexi bacterium ADurb.Bin325, assembly GCA_002068935.1. Classification (GTDB taxonomy): domain Bacteria; phylum Chloroflexota; class Anaerolineae; order CG2-30-64-16; family CG2-30-64-16; genus MWBF01. The sequence goes on along the minus strand of MWBF01000121.1, from coordinate 8,632 downwards.
CATTCGTCGTTGCTGCGCATCGTTCGATCCTAAAACCTCGCCTGATAGGATTCAGCCGCATTATAAAAGCGAACTCCGCGACGGTCAAACGTCGTTTCGTGGGGGGTGCGGCCCGTCTGGAACTGCCGTCCCGCCATCCGCCGCCTTGCCAACCCGCCCGCCCTGACATAGAATCAGCGGCAAGAACCATGACAGGGAGGGAGCCATGCGCATCCGCGCGCAGAAAGCACTCACGTTCGACGACGTCCTGCTCACGCCCCGGCGCTCCGCGATCGCCTCGCGGCGAGATGTCGACACCTCCGGCCGCCTGACCCCGACCATCTGTCTGCGCGCGCCGGTCATCAGCGCCAACATGGACACCGTGACCGAGGCCGCCATGGCGATCGCGATGGCGCGCGCCGGCGGCATCGGCATCATCCACCGCTTCATGCCCGTCGAGCAACAGGCGCGCCAGATCGCGCAGGTCAAGCGTTCGCAGGGCTTCGTCGTCACCAACCCGTACGCCATCGAGCCGTCCGCGACCATCGCGCAGGCCGCCGAGCTGATGCAGCGCTTCGAGGTCGGCGGGCTGGTGGTGCTCGACCCGGCCGGCCGCTTCGAGGGCCTGGTGACGCACCGCGATGTGTTGCTCGCGCCGCCGGCCGCCGTCTATGTGCACGAGGTGATGACGCCCCTCGAAAAGGTCATCCGCGTCGGGCCGGACGTGACGCGCGAGGAGGCGCGCCAGGTGCTGTACGAACACCGGCTGGAGAAGCTGCCCATGCTGGACGAGGCGGGCCGGCTGGCCGGGCTGATCACGACCCAGGATCTGATGAAGGCGCAGCAGTATCCCGACGCCACGCTGGACGACCACGGCCGGCTGCGCGTCGGCGGCGCCATCGGCGTGGCGGCCGGCGAGATCGAACGCGCCGCGGCGCTGCTCGACGCCGGCGCGGACGTGATCGTGCTCGACATCGCGCACGGCCATGCCGATCACTGCATCGCGATGGTCCGCCGGCTCCGCCGCGAATTCCCCGCCGCGCAGATCATCGCGGGCAACGTCGCCACGCGCGCGGGCGCGGCCGACCTGGCCGAGGCCGGCGCGGACGCCATCAAGGTCGGCATCGGCCCCGGCTCTATCTGCACGACGCGCATCGTCACCGGCTTCGGCGTGCCGCAGCTCACCGCGATCATGGACAGCGTGCAGGGGGTGGCCGACGCGGGCCGCGACCTCCCCATCATCGCGGACGGCGGCATCCGCGTGTCGGGCGACCTCGTCAAGGCGCTCGCGGCCGGCGCGGACACCGTGATGATCGGCAGCCTCTTCGCCGGCTGCGAGGAAGCGCCGGGCGCGCCGGTGATCCGCAACGGCCAGAAGTTCAAGGTGGTGCGCGGGATGGCGTCGCTGGGCGCGGCGATGGGCCGGGCGGCCGCCGGCCGCGGCCAGGCGGAGCGCGGGGACGGCGAGGAGAGCGCCGAGAGCCAGCAGGATTGGGACAAGGTCGTGCCGGAGGGCGTGGAGGCGGTGGTGCCCTACCGGGGCCACGTGCGGGAGATCCTCTACCAACTGGTCGGCGGCCTGCGCTCCGGCATGAGCTATGCGGGCGCGTGCACCATCGCAGAACTCCACGAGAACGCCGAGTTCGTGGAGATCACCCCCGCGGGCATCCGCGAGAGCGACTCGCACGACGTGGGCCGGCTGTAGGCGCGAGCGAAACGGACGATAGGACGCTGCTGAACGCTGATGTTGCAGATTGACGCCGATCCTTTTTGCTCGTAAGACAGCAAAGGTTCAGCGCAGATCATGGTCATCAGCGTTCGTCGGCGTCCTATCGCGCCTTCCCCAGCAGTTCGCGGCGGATGCGGCCCCAGCTCAGGCTGTCGCTCGACAGGAGCGTGTCCGCGCGGAAGAAGCGCGCCGAGAGCAGCACGAGCAGATACGTGGCCGCGAGCAGCAGGAGGATGCCGACGACCGGCTGCCACAAGGGGACCGCGGTCGCGGCCATGCGCGTGACCATCGATGTGGGCGCGGTCAGCGGGAAGAGGCTGAGCACGGTCGCCATGACCCCGTTCGGCTCCTGCATGAACACCGAGCTGAACCACATCGGCATGATCAGCGGGATCAGCAGCACGAAGGTGAACTGCGACCCCTCGCGCATGGTGGGCGCGAGCGCGCCGAGCGCACCGAGCATCGCGGCGTAGATCAGATAGCCCAACACGAAGTAGGCGAAGGCCCAGAAAAACAGGCTCAGCGGCAGGGGGTGGCCCGCGAGCATGCTGGCGATCGCCAGCCCGCTGCCCATCAGCAGCACGCCGCCGCCGCCCCAGACGCCCATCTGGACCAGGGCCACGAACCCCAGGCCGAGCACCTTGCCCAGCATCAGCTCGCGCGGCCGCACGCTCATCAACAGCACCTCCGCGGTGCGGTTCTCCTTCTCCTTCGCCACGCTCTGCAACATGTACCCTGCGCTCATCGTGATGACGAAGAACAGCACGAACATGACCGCAAACGAGATCGTGAACCCGGAGGCGCCGCTGCCCGCGCGCACGTCCGGCGAGAGCGCCTCGGCCTCCGGCGAACCCAGCGGATCCAACACCAGCCGGGCCAGCCGGTCGTCGCCGGTCAGGTTGTAGTCGATGAGATACTCGATCGTGCGGCCCGGAGTGATGCCGGAGAGCGGCGCGGCCTGATCCGCCACCACGGCGGCCCTCCCGGTGCGCGGCAGGTCGGCCGGCAGCACGTAGTACTGCGAGATCTCGCCCGCGGCGAGCGCGGCCAACGCGGCATCCTCGTCCACAAACGCGCGCACGCTGTCCGCGGGCACGTCCGGCGGCAGCCGGCGGATGAAGCCGCCCTGATCCACATAGCCGATCGGGCGCGCGGCCGCCTGCATGATCGAGGGCAGGGCCGAGGGGTTGTCGAAAGCCGTCTCCGCCATCAGCGTCGGCAGCAGGCTGAAGCCCATGATCATGGCCGGGAAGAGGAAGGTCATGAACCAGAAGGAGGGACGACCGAGGGTCGTCAGGATCTCATGTTTGATGACCAGCCGGATGTTACGCATGCGGCCCCCTCGGCGCGACGGCTCCGCGCCCCGTCACGATGCCCACAAGCCTGCGCAGGTCGAGATTCTGCCCGTACTGCAACATGCCGATGCGGAAGACCCGCGCCGCGACCCACAGGCTGAACATAGCGGTAGCCACCACGCCCAGCCAGCCCACGATGAGCTGCCAGGCCGGGATGGCCGTCACCGCCCAGCGCAGCGCGACCGTCAGAAACGCGGTGGTCGGGATGAGGGTCAGGGCCACCATCAGCGGGCTGTTCGGGCTGGTGAAGACCAGCATGAGGAAGAAGATCGGCACCATGAAGACCATGTTGATGACGCCGGCGATCTGCTGGCTCTGCTGCATGTCGGTGAAGACGCTGCCGATGAGGATCATCATCCCGGCGACCAGCGCATAGGTCGGCAGGAAGTAGAGCAGCATGACGCCGGCCAGATTCCACGGCACGACGAAATCCCGCAGGAAGTCGACGAAGCGCGAGACGACGCCCGCCGCGACAAGCAGGGTCACGACCCAGACGCCGATCTGCGTCAGCGCGACGGCCATCAGGCCCAGCGCCTTGCCGGCGATGAGCTGCAGCGGCGAAACCGATGTGAACATGACCTCGACGGTGCGGTTCTCCTTCTCCGTGCTGACGGCCCGGAGCAGATAGCCGCCCGACGCCATGACGACGAACACGAAGAACATGCTCAGCACCAGCGCAAAGACGAACTCTGCCTCGTTCCCGCCCTCGACCGGGCGGCCACCCTTGACCATCCGGGCGTCGAACGTGACCCCGCGCAGCAGTTGCATCTGCACGTCCTCGGGCTGATCCTGGACGAGCGAGGCGCGCAGGAAGCGCCTGAACAGGGCGTCCACCCTGGAGGAGGGCGCGGTCTTCCAGTAGCGCGCCTGCACGCGGTGGCTCGTCTCGTAATCCTGCGGGATGATGTAGTAGGCCTGGATCTCGCCGGCGGCGAGCGCGGCGCGCGCGGCCTCGTCCGCTGCAAAGACGCGCACCGTCACGTCGTTGTCGCCGGCATAGGCCTGTCGCGGCGCGAGCGTTGGATACGCGGCGGCCAGATCCACGAAGCCGATCGGCCGGGGATCTGGCCGGTCGCTGCGGATGCTCACCAGGATGCTGACGCCCATCACGCCGAGGATGAGCAGGGGCACGCCGAGGGTCGCCAGGATGAACGACCGCCGCCGCGCCATGCGCGCGTACTCGTTGCGCGCGACAAGCCAGATGTTACGCATGGCGGGCCTCCCTCGCGGCCGCGGCCGCCTCGGCCCGCGCGCCGCCCTGGACGACGGTCACGAAGATGTCGTCGAGCGACGGCTCGGCCAGCTCGAAGCGCTCCACCTTGAGATCGTCCCGCGCGGCCAGGGCGCGGAAGACGGCCTGCGGGTCGACGCCCGCGGCCAGCGCCAGACGCCAGGCGCCGTTCTCGTGTCGCGCCTCCAGCACGCCGGGCAGACGGCTGAAGTCGCCCTGGCCCTGGACGAGGAGCGCGTGCGCGGCAAAGTCGCGCTTGATCTGGCCCACCTCCCCGTAGAGGACGGAGCGGCCGTGGTCGATGAGCACGATCCGGTTGCACAGCGCCTCGACCTGGTACATCTGGTGCGTGGACATGATGATGGTGCGGCCCGCGGCGCGCTGCTCCTCGATGACATCCTTGACGAGCCGCGTGTTGACCGGGTCCAGCCCCGAGAAGGGCTCGTCCACGATGATGAGGTCGGGCTGGTGCACGAGCGTCGCGATGATCTGCGCCTTCTGCTGCATGCCCTTGCTGAGATCCTGCACCTTCTTGTGGCGGTGATCGTACAGGTCGAACCGCTTCAGCCAGTCCGTCAGCCGGCGCCGCGCCTCCTTTTCGTCCAGTCCCTTGAGGGTTGCAAAGTAGACCAGCGTCGGCTCCAGCTTGAGATCCATGTATAGCCCGCGCTCCTCCGGCAGATAGCCGATGCGGTGCTTCTTGAGATCGTCGAGCCGGCCGCCGAAGACCCGAACCTCGCCCGCGTCGGGCCGAAAGATGTCGAGCAACATGCGGATGGTCGTGGTCTTGCCCGCGCCGTTCGGCCCCAGCAGGCCGAAGATCTCGCCGGGGTAGACCTCGAACGAGACGCCGTCCACCGCCCGGACGGGGCCGAAGCTCTTGCGCAGGCCTAACAATGCAACGGTGGGTTGGTTCATGAGGGATTCTCCAGGGTGACTGCCGGGCCGGGCCCGGCCGATTGTCCGTGCGTGGGCGCAGCGTAACAGCCCGCGTGGCTATATTATACTACGCAAATTAAGCTCGCGCGGTTGCAGAGAGGGACAATTATCTGACATTTTCCCCTCCGCCGGAGCTGTTCTCGCGCCGGGGCGAAGGGATGAGGGAAAGGACGTCGGAGCCGGGCGAGCTTGACCTGCTGGCCGTTCAGCTCACCCACGATGCGCGGGCGCACGCGGCCAGCAGGGCCGCGCCGCTCACCCACCCCGCGCGCTGCAGAAACTCGCGTCGTCTCATCCGCCCTCCTTTTGCCCGGCGTTCCCTAGCGTCGATCATGGCCGTCGTGCCCCGCGCGCACCGGCAGGACCGCCCTGGCCCGCTGCGCGCCGTTGTTCGACTCGTAGATGATCTCCATCTCCGCGCCGTATGCGGCCGAGAGCATCGCGGCCGTCAACACCTCCGGCGGCGGCCCGTCCGCGACGACCCGCCCGGCCTCCAGCAGAAGCACGCGGTCGCCGTAGAGCAGCGCGTTGTTGGGCGAGTGCGAGCTGATCAAGAACGCGCGGCCCTGCCGCGCCAGCGCGACGATCGTCTCCTGCACCAGGTGCTGGTTCTTGGGGTCGAGATAGGCGTCCGGCTCGTCCAGCAGCAGCACATCCGACTCCTGCGCCAGGCCGCGCGCGATGGTCACCAGCCGCCGCTCGCCGCCGCTCAGCTCGTTGAAGGGCCGCGCGGCCAGATGGCTGAGGCCCACCGCGGCCAGCGCGGCGTCCGCGGCCTCGTAATCGGCGCGGCCGGGCGTCTCAAAGAGGCCCAGGTGCGGCGCGCGGCCCATCAGCGCCATGTCGCGCGCCGAGTAGGCGAACGCGGCCGCGTGGTTCTGCGGCACCAGGCCGATGTAATGCGCGCGGCGTCGCGCGGCCATATGGGTGAGATCCGCGCCGTCGAGCAGCACCCGGCCGCCCTGGGGCGCATACACGCCGCTCAGACAGTTGAACAGCGTGCTCTTGCCGCAGCCGTTCGGCCCCAACACGTAGACCACCTCGTTGGCCGCCACGGCAAAGCTGATCCCCCTGAGCACCGGCCGGTCGGGGTGAAACGCAAACGCGAGGCCCTGCACGTCGAGCCGCTTCATTCGACCCACCCCGCGCCGCTGCGCCCTCGGCGCAGCAGGACGAACAGCACCGGCACGCCCACGATGCCGGTGAAGACGCCCAGCGGCGTCTCGCGCGGCAGCGTGGCCCGCGCCAGGGTATCGATCACGAGCAGAAACGCCGCGCCCAGGCTCAGGCTGACCGGCAGGAGCCGACGATGATCCGGTCCCACGAGCAGCCGGCCGGCGTGGGGGATCACCAGCCCGACCCAGCCGATCACGCCGCCGACCGCCACCGCGGCCGCGGTGAGCAGCGAGGCCACGCCGACGATGAGCAGCTTCATCCGCCGCGTGTTGAGGCCCAGCGCGGCGGCCTCGCGGTCGCCCAGCGAGAGCACGTTGAGTCGCCAGCGCAGCGCGAGCAGGAGCGCGCCGCCCAGCCCCGTCACCAGGAAGAGCAGCGGCAGGCTGCGCCAGGTCACATCGGAGAGGCCGCCCAACAGCCAGAAGGTGATCGCGGGCAGCTCGCTGAGCGGATCGGCCAGGATCTTGACCAGCGAGGTGAGCGCGCCGAAGAAGGAGCCGACCAGGATGCCGGACAGCGTGAGCATGAGCGTGTGAGAGCCGCCGTGCGCGTGCGCGCCCAGATAGGCCAACAACACCGCGGCCAGCCCGCAGATGAACGCGGCCAGGCTCGCCAGCGGCAGGCTGCCGGTCAGGAGCAGCGCCAGCGCCGCGCCGAAGCCCGCGCCGGAGGTCACGCCCAGGATGTTGGAGTCCACCAGCGGGTTCTTGAAGATGCCCTGGAACGCCGCGCCGGACCCGCCCAGCGCCGCGCCGATCAGCAGCGCGGCCAGGATGCGCGGCAGGCGCACCTGGAGCACCAGCGTCTCGGCCGCGGTCGCGGCGGGCTGGCCGACCAGCGCGCGCCCCACCGCCTGGAACATCGTGGCGAGGCTGATCTCGTAGCGGCCCAGCGCCAACGCGATCACGGCCAGCGGGATCGGCAGCGCCAGCAGGAGCCACAGGCGCAGCCGACCGTCGCGCCGCAGCCGTCTCAGCCCGGCCAGCGTCTCATCGGCAGAGCGCGGCCGCATCCTCGGCAGGGATCGCCAGGTCATAGAACCTCTGATAGAAATCGGTCGTGCGCGCCTCGCAGCCGTCGTGCAGCGGCGTGTCGGGGAAGAGTCGACTGGCCATCCACTCGATGCCCAGCACGGCCTCGGGGATCGGCGTGTCCCACGGGCCGAGATACTTGGGCAGCATGAAGACCTGCTTGTTCTTGACCGCGCTGATGTTGGCCCATTCGGGGCTTTCCAGGATCGCCTCCACCGAAGCGCCCTTGTAGGGCACGGTGAAGATCACCTCGGGGTCCCACTTCGTCACCTGCTCCAGATTGACCTCGGTCCAGTAGCCGCTGATCTCCTCGGCCACGTTCACGCCGCCGGCCAGGGCCACCATCTCCGATTGCAGCATGTCCTTGCCCGCGGTCTTCAGCGGCGAGGTGCCGGAGATGAAGACGCGCTTGCGCTGGTCGGCCGGCGTCTGGTCGCTGACGGCTTTGATCGCGGCCAGCCGCTCGTCCATGTACGCGGTCAACTGCGCGGCCCGCGCCGCGGCCTCCGGCCCCAGCGCCTGGCCGGTGATGGTCAGCGCCTCCTTCAGCCTGGCCATGGTCTCGCCCTCGTAGCGGATGATCGGCACGCCGAGCGCCTGCAGGGTCTCCTGGCCCGCCGCGCGCGAGCTGATCAGGATGAGGTCGGGGTCGAGTTTGGCGATCTCCTCGACGTTGGCGTCCTGCTGGCCGCCGGGGTCGGGCAGCCCGGCCGCCGCGGAGCTCAACTGGCCCAGGTGGGCCTTGATCTGCGCGTCCTTGCTCATCAGGAAGGTCGCGGCGACCAGCCGGTCGCCGGCCCCGACGCTGTACACGTAAAGCGACGCCATGCCGTAGGAGCTCACGATGCGCCGCACCGGCTGCGCGATCGTGACCTCCTGGCCGGCCTGGTCGGTGAGGACGACCGACGCCTGGCCGGACGCGGGCGCGGCGGCCGGCGGCTCGACCGCGGCCGGGATGTTGGTGCAGCCGGCCAGGAGGGCCAGCAGAAGGATCAGGCTCGAGATGCTGATGGAACGCTTCATCTTTCCTTCTTCCGTGACGTAATGGGGCCCTGGGCGCAGGCATTCAGGGCATGTTTTCTTGCAACAACGCCTGCACATCGTCCAGCGCGGCCAGCGCGGCGTCGACCTGGGCCAGGCGCAGCCTCTGCACCAGCGCCAGGAACGGCTCGGCGGGCGCGGCCTCATGCAG
>MWBF01000120.1 GCA_002068935.1 Chloroflexi bacterium ADurb.Bin325 | reverse complement strand
GCCGACATCCGCCGCCTCGCAGAACGCTATCCGCAGCTCGCCTGGGCTATGATCGAGACCATCGCGAGCCGCACCCGCCACCTCGTCGCGATGGTCGAGGATCTGTCGCTGCGCTCCGTCAAGGCGCGGCTGGCCCGGCTGCTGCTCATGGAGGCCGCGCGCACCGAGGGGCTGAGCGACATCGACCGCAACCAGATGGTGACGCAGACCGAGATGGCGGCCCGGCTCGGCACCGTGCGCGAGATGATCGGCCGCGCGCTGCGCGACCTGGCCGACGAGGGGCTGATCGAGTTCGACCGTCACCGCATCGTCATCGTGGATCGCGCCGGGTTGACCGCGGTGGCCGAGGGCGTATAAGCGAGAGGATTCTGCTTGCCGAGATCGGCGATAGAGACGCATAGATCTGGCGCCAGATGAATTTGCACCTCAGAATCTACAACTCCTTTCTGAATCAAGATGCCTCATCTATCGCAAAATGCTTGACTAACATGATAAACCGGCCTATACTGCGCTCAAGATCTATGTTGAACGTTGACGTGTAATAAAAGCGAGCCGTACGCAAGGCAAGGATGTTGGCCCATGTTTTCAGGCGCTATCTATACTTGTAAAGGCACTCGCATTTTTCACGGCTGCGAGCCTCCAAACGCTGACAAACACGCGATTTATGAAACTGCCAGACTGCCTTGGTCTGACATTACCACCATCTACCCCTGTATGTTCCACAAGCCGACTGCGACCTGCTCCCGAAAGGAGGTGAAGCCACTGAGCTGGCACCGCAGATTTACGCGAAACTGTTGATCTCTCCCGGCTTGAGCCCATGAAAGGAGCATCCCTATGGCACCGCGGAAGCTATCTCGACGACAGTTCTTGACAGGTATAACGGCCAGCTCTGGCCTGGCATTACTGGCAGCGTGCCAGCCCCCGTCTGCAACTACGCCACCAACCGCGGGCGAAGCGCCTGCGCAGCAGCCCGCTTCTGCCGCGCCTCTCGAACTCACCATGTGGACGTGGAAAGTCTTCCATGTCCCCGGCCTGGAAGCCATTGCCAAAAATTTCGAGGAGACCGAGGGCGTCAAGATCACGGTAAGCGCCTTCAACCCGGATGAAGTTTATCGAACCAAGATTACGACATCGGCCCAGTCAGGTGATCTGCCCGACGTTCTGTCCTACTGGTCGCAGGGCCAATGGGAGATGGCAGCCACCGACCTGCTGTTGGAGCTGACCGATCAGGTCGATGAGGCCTGGCAAAACGACTTCCTCCCCGGGACCTTCGACAAATATGGCATCTTCTCCCAGGACAAGTTCGACTCCTGTGCGAAAGACGACAAGTGTACCTTCAAAAACATTTCGGTCGGTCAGGTTTTCAGCGTACCATACCTGGCTGGACAGGCCTACTTCGTTTTCGGCAACCGCCAGATCATAAGCGATGCTGGGCTCGATCCGAATACGCCGCCCAAAACCGCCGATGAGTGGTTGGAGATGATGAAGACGATCAAGGCGAAGACGGGCGTGCCGGGCTTGGTGACGGGCGTACAGAACCCGGACGTCATGCACTTCTGGATCTTCAACCCGCTAGCGATCACGAGCTGCGGTGTGGAAACCTACGACGCGATATACAATGGCCGGGGTACTTTCACGAACCCATGTACGATGCGCGTCCTGGACTGGCTATACCAGGTCGCCAAGGAAGACCTGTGGATGCCGGGTATTCTGCAGACCAATATTGATCCGGCTGACGTGGCATTCTCCCAGGGCAAGGCGGCCTTCGATGTGGGCGGAACCTACACGCTGGGGTTCCTGCTGTCCCAGGGGATGGACGCCAACAACATCATCTCGTTCGCCGTCCCGCCGCTGGAAGGCTCCGTGGAGAAGACGCTGAAAGTGAGCCCGTTCCCGCTCATCGACGCGATGGTCACCAAGGATTGCAAGAAACCCGAGGTCGCCGTGAAGTTCTTGCGCTTCCTGACCAGTCCTGAGCAGATGTCGGTCTTCGCCAAGATGACGGGCGACCTGCCGGCTGTCAAGGTGCCCGCCGATCCGGAGAAGGTCGGCTCCACCATGGTGGGACTGCTCAACGCGTTGAGCGAGACATCGCCGTTCAGCGAGAGCAAGGCCGAAATCCTACAAGAGCCGGGCTTGGTTCTCAAGACCGGGTTGCAGCAGTTTATCACGGCTGAAACCACGCCCGAGGAGCTTGCGCCTAAGATAGACGCGGCCAACGAGGCCGCGTGGGGCGCACGCGGCGGGCCCAAGAATCCGTAAGAAGCTCGTGGGCGAGCCTCTGCGCCCGCCAAGAAAAGGGGGATTGCTGCATGCAAGCAAGACCGGCCATTGTTGCTGGAGATGGACTGGCGTCCGGTCAAAGGAAGAGCTTTTGGCGCAGATTGAAGGCCAACAGCGGTTTCCTGTTCATCCTGCCGGCGGCGCTCATCTTCACCGTCTTCGGTTTCTACACCGTTGTTTACTCGATTGTTCTTAGCTTCTTCCGCTGGAACGGCTTCGGCAAGTTCTCTCTCCTTCCTTTTAGCTGTCAATATCCGGCCTGTGCGTTTGTGGGCCTTGGCAACTTCCGCGAGTTCCTTTATCAGGAACCGACGCGATCGCGTTATTTCTGGTGGGCTCTGGAGCACAATATCATAATCGGGATAGTCGTGACGGCAGGCACTGTTCTTATTGCACTGCCGCTGGCCATCGCGCTTAACCGCGCCGCACGCGGGCAGTCGGTATATCGCCTGCTGATCATGTTGCCGATGGTTACCGCGGGCATCGCGATCTACTATGTTTGGACCTTTATCTATGAGCCTGATGGATTGCTCAATACTGTGTTGAACAGCCTGGGCCTGGGATTTCTGCAAGCCAAACAAGGTTGGTTGGGGCAATCCAATACGGCCCTACCTGCGCTGATGGTAGTCCTGGTGTGGAGCGCGGTACCCATGGCTACTATCCTCTACCTGGCTGGCTTGCAGACCATCGACAGGGACTTGTATGAGGCTGCCATCATGGACGGCGCGAATCCCTGGCAGTTGCTGTGGCGCATTACCTGGCCGCTCCTCTATCCCGTTACCGTCATCATCGTGATCACCAGCATCAACGCAGCTTTTCAAGGTTATGAGATGGTCTACCTGATGACCTATGGCGGACCGGCAGGGCATACCGAAGTCGTGGGCCTTCAAATCTTCAAGTATGGATTTGGCGACCAGCGACAACTTGGCATGGCCAGCGCCATGTCATGGGTCCTGTTCCTCGCCGTATTCGTAGTCTCGCTTTTCAACCTGCGCATCATGCGCTCGCGAGCGTAGAGAGGAATCGCCATGTATCAGATAAGGCGTTCCGCCGCAAGCATGGCCTCATATGTCGCGTTGAGCGCTTATGCGCTCCTGAGCCTATATCCGTTCCTCTGGATGATATCGTCTGCGCTAAAATCCAACGAAGAAGTGCTGCGCAGCCGGTCGCTATTTCCAAGCCAGGTACACCTGAACATCATCGTTGACACCTGGAACCAGCTGGGCTTCTGGCGATATTTCATCAACAGCGTGATCGTTGCCGTGGCCGTCGTACTGGGAATCATCCTGGTCTATTCGATGGCCGGATATGGCTTCGCCAAGACTAATTTCTGGGGCCGCGAGTTCTTCTTCATGGCATTCCTGGCCATGCTGCTGGTTCCCGGCGTCACGGTGTTGGTGCCGTTGATTCAGTTGCTTAAGGCCCTGGGACTGATCGGTTCCGGCGCGGGCAAGGTCGCCACCTACACTGGCTTGATTATGCCGATCATCAACGGTGGAGGGCCGTTCGCGGTCTTCTTGTTTCGGAATTATTTTGCGTCTCTGCCCGAAGAGCTTCACGACGCAGCACGCGTCGACGGCTGCAGCGAGTGGACCATCTATTGGCGCATCCTGCTTCCGCTGGCCACCCCGGCCGTGGCTACTGTGGGCATCCTGAACTTCATTAGCGCGTGGAACGCGTTCATGTGGCCGTCAATCGTGCTCAATAACCCGGATTGGTTTACGTTGCCTCTAAAACTCAAGGATCTGGATCTGCAAATCGTCATCCAATGGAATGTCCGCATGGCCGGCTCCCTGATTACCGTATTACCTGTGCTGCTAGTCTTTTTAGTGCTACAGCGTTACTACATTCGGGGGCTCACTGCCGGCGCAATCAAGGGCTAGCTGCCTGGAGAAACTATGATGGATATCACGATATGCCCGGGATTTCACCTGCCCGACGATGGCGGCCGAACGGCGGCACTGTACCGTGAGCTGGGCGCCACTAGCGTACAGCTTTACATCGACTGGAAAGCGGTCGAGCTCGCGCCGGGGGAATATGACTGGTCGCCATACGAGCGCGATCTGGAAATGTTAGAGCGCGCCGGCCTCAAACTGGGCCCGTTCGTCATCTGCGGCTCATGGTATGTGACGCCACAGTTCGTGCGCGATGAGCCCGGCATGCTGATGTATCGGTGTGTGGAACATGATCGGGACTCTGCCATCCCCAGCCTTTGGTGTCGACAAATTCGACCGCATATCGAGCGCTTTCTGCACGCGGTGGCCGATCACTTCGGGCGTCGAGGCATTCTTGGCTATGTTATCCTCGGCCCCACCGGGGATTATGGCGAGGCGCTATACCCGGTCGTAGGTAACTGGCCCGGCGCATATCATGGTCATCCCGGCCACTGGTGCAACGATCAACTGGCCATCGCTGACTTGCAACGATGGCTCGCGCAGCACTACAACGACAATCTGGATCTCCTCAATCGGAGCTGGCAGACCAGCTATCGAACATTCGATGAGATAGCGCCGTTCACCCGTTCGAATGCACCATCGCCGCGGGCATACGTCGAGCAGATTCGCTGGTATCGTGAGGCAATGACTGAATTCAGCGATTTCTGGCTGGAGGCCGCCCGACGAGCCTTCAAGGACACGCCTATCTACCTCTGTACTGGAGGTTTAATGCTGCCCGAACACGGTGCAGATTTCTCAGCGCAGGCTCGGATCGCAGCAGACCGAGGCGCAGGGATACGCATCACGAATGAATCGTCAGATTACGTGCTGAATTTCATGTTGACCCGCCTGGTTGATTCGGCTGCACGCGGCTATGGCGCGTTTGTGGCGCACGAACCTGCTGCGATTGTGACACCCAAAGGCGTGGTCGGGCGCATCTTCAACGCCACCTCCGCTGGGTGCAGCCAGTTCTTCAGCTATCCCAACGCTTACATCGAGGCAGGGGAAATAAACGCGGGCGGCGAGGTTCTGAAAAAGCTGCGGACCCACCTGAAAAAGCGGGAGCCCATCGTGCCGGTCGCAGTGATTTATCCTGACAACGAACGAGTAATCCATGGGGAGACATCCTTCGATGCCTTTCACATGGCCCTGCGCGACCTGGTAGATTTCGATTTGGTTGATGAGAACATGATCCATGATGGCTTCCTAAAGCGCTATAATTACCTGGTTGTGGCTGGGATCGAATGGTTGCGCGGCAGGACCCTTGAAGCTATCGATGCCTGGGTGAGAGGCGGTGGAGTTCTGTTGAATGTGAATTGTCTGGTGGCCGACCTGGAGGTGACCGATCAGCCCGCCGCGATGTGGCGGACGCTCCTGGGATTCGTGCCGGAGACAGACCAGCATTATGCAATCGTCGAACAAGATATTCTGGACACGAAAGCACTGCCACATACCCACAGCCTTGCGCCATTATGGGCAACCTCGGCTTACGGCCCGTTGGCGCCTGAATGCCATCCCCTTATCGGTATTCGACGGGGAGACAGGACGCCGGCCGCCGGCCGTGCGTTCATCGCGTGGTGGCGAACCGTAGAACAGGGCGCGACCGTCAGCTACTTCGGCAACATTGATCCGCGTTCCGGGCACGGCGGCTGGGCTACCTCCAACTCTGCCGCCCTGGCCTTCCTAGCCGACATCTTCCAAGGAGCGCAGGTGCTCGGCCTTCCGACTCTAGCCCCAACGACATTACGACCCCAACAGAATCAGGTGTATCTGACTCAGTTTGCCGACGGCATGCTGGCAATCAACTTCGCCGATCAATTGGCGACCATAAACGCGGATGGTCGGACAATACAGGTAGACGCAGCGGCAATCGAGGCGATATAGAAGCTGCTCTGTCGCAAGGAGAAAAGGCCCCGCACGTCGGTCGTTCATTCTACCGTGCGACAAAAGTCCCTGACACGCGCCGCGCGACCTGTTATATTGGGCGTGAACTCAGCCCGATAGAAAGTCGCGCCATGTCTCAAACCATCCTGCCCGAGATCGACGAGGCCCTCTGCGATGGCTGCGGCAGATGCCTGGCAGCCTGCGAGACGGGCGCGCTCGCGCTCGTCGAGGGCAAGGCTGTGCTCGCACGGCCCGACCTTTGCGAGTACGACGCCGCGTGCGAGCCGCTCTGCCCGACCGGCGCGATCCAGCTCCCCTACGTCATTGTGCTCGCCTAGCGTGAGGCAGCCCCCGCCGGCCCGCCGTTTATATTCGCCTACCCCTTCGTTTTGTCCTTGCCCCGCCCTCGGCTATACTTCACCTAACGCGCACGATAGTCCGCTGAACCCGGCGCGTCCCATTCTTCACAAGCGAAATGCGCCGGCGAGGATGAAGCGGCCCGTATGACCAAGACAGAGTGGCGATATGATGCAGCCGTAGTCAAGCCGCACGGAGGCGGAAACAACGGCAGGCAGCCCGAAACAGAGGCGCAACAGCCAATGTTCGCCGCGGAGCCGACCGTTCCGCCGGAACAGCGGGCAGCCTTCATCGCCCGGCTTAACATCATCAAAGATCCGAACCACTTTACCTACAAGGTGCCGGGGCTGCTGGCCTGGCTGGCCATCGGCATTGCGGTCCTCGGCGCAGTGATCACCCCGCGCGCGCTGGTCATCGCGGCGCAGGTGGCCGGCGTCTACATGATCCTGCGCATCCTGGCCATCATCATCTTCTACCCCGTCGGCATCTATAAGGTTCGCCAGACCGAGCAGCGCGCCCGCATGTTGCGCGGCCAGGCCAGGGGCGCGACCGCCGGGTTGCACCACGTCGTGCTGCTGCCCAACCTGAACGAGCCGGTGGAGGTGCTGGCCCGCACGCTGCGCAGCCTGGCCGGCCAGGCCGACGCCCGCAGCCGGGTCACGGTCGTGCTGGCGATGGAGGGCGCCGAGGTCGGGGCTCACGCCAAGGCCGAGCAGATCCGCACGCGCTTCGAGGGCTACTTTGCGCGCGTCCTGATCGCCATCCACCCCGCCGGCCTGCCCGGCGAGTCGCGCGGCAAGGGCTCCAACCAGGCGTGGGCCGCGCGCATCGCCTACCAGGAGCTGGTGGAGCACGCCGGCATCCCGCTCGAAAATCTGATCCTCACCTCGTGCGATGCGGATTCGATCCTGCACGCCGACTATCTGGCCGAGATCGGCCGCCAGTTCGCCGCGGACCCGGAGCGCTACACCCGCATCTGGCACGCGCCGATGTGCCATGTCAACAACCACTGGAACGTACCCAGCGCGGTGCGGCTGCTCAGCTTCTTCTTCAATCTGATCCAGGTTTCGGAGCTTGCCGATCCGCTGTCCATCAAGCTGCCCGTCAGCTCGTTCAGCCTCAGCTTCAAGCTGGCGGCCTCGGTGGGCTACTGGGACGTTTTTGCGCTGGCCGACGACTGGAACATGTTCCTGCGCTGCGTCTTCGGCACGCAGGGGCGCGTCAGGCTGCGCCCCGTCTTCCTGCCCACCGCGGGGGACGCGGTCACCGGGGCCACCCGCTGGCAGGCGCTGAAGAATTTCTACCGGCAGCGGCTCCGCCACGCCTGGGGCTGCCAGGACATCGGCTACGTCCTCCAGCAGTGGGGCCGCTGGCCCGAGATGGCCGCGGGCCGCAAGGCCCTGTACCTGTTCAAGGTCGTCCACGACCACGTCATCTTCACGACCGCGGGCCTCGTCATGGGGATCAGCTCCGCGGTCCTGTTTCTCGAAAGCGGGCTGGCCGGCGTCGTGCAGCCCATCCCGGGCCTCTATTCCATCCTGTTCCAGGCCGGCAACGCGCTCAACGCGGTCGCCATCTCGCTCGAGGTGCTCTACGAACACCTGAGCACGCGGCGGGCCAGCAGCGGCTGGCGGCCGCGCAAGCTGCTCGTGGACATCCTGCTCTGGCCCCTCGTGCCGGTGTTGACCGTGCTCCTGGTGGCGCTGCCCACGATCCAGGCGCAGACGAGGATGATGTTCGGCGAGCGTCTCCGGTTCGAGGTCACGCCGAAACGGGTGGATTGATAGACAGAAAATGGCGGTGCGCATGAGTTTTTCGCGATCGGGCGGCGTCCTGTGTCATCCGACCTCCTTTCCGGGCAGGTTCGGCATCGGCGACCTGGGCAAGGGGGCCCACGACTTCATCGATTGGCTGGCGGAGGCGGGCCAGCAGCTCTGGCAGGTCCTGCCGCTCGGCCCGACGGGCTACGGCGACTCGCCCTACCAGTGCTTCTCCGCCTTTGCGGGCAACCCCCTGCTCATCAGCCCGGAGAGCCTGGCCTGGAACGGCCTGCTGCCCCACGAGGCGCTGGCCGACGCGCCCGCGTTCCCCGCGCACGCGGTCGATTACGGCTGGGTCATCGACTACAAACACCGGCTCTTCCGGCAGAGCTACGCCCATTTCAAGGCCCACGGCCCCGCCGACCGGCGCAAGGGGTTCGCGCAGTTCCGGGCGCAGAACGCCGACTGGCTGGACGACTTCGCGCTCTTCATGGCGCTCAAGGCCCACTTCGGCGGCGGGAGCTGGCACGAGTGGCCGCGTGAGGTACGGCGTCGCGAGCCGGCCGTGCTGGCGAAATACCGCGCGCAGGTGGCCGCCGAGGCCGAATACCAGGCCTATCTCCAGTTCGTGTTCGACGACCAGTGGGCCGCGCTCAAGCGCCGTGCGGCCGGCCGCGGCATCCAGATCATCGGCGACGTGCCCATCTTTGCAGCCGAGGACAGCGCCGATGTCTGGGCCAGCCCGGAGCAGTTCCGGCTGGACGACGAGGGCAACCCCACGGTCGTCGCGGGCGTGCCGCCGGATCTCTTCTCCGCGACCGGCCAGCGCTGGGGCAACCCGCACTACGACTGGGATGTGATGCGGCAGGACGGCTTCCAATGGTGGATCAGGCGCATCCGCCAGACGTTGCAGTTCGTGGACATCGTGCGCATCGACCATTTCCGCGGGTTCGAGGCCTCGTGGGAGATCCCCGCGGGCGAGCCGACGGCCATCAACGGCCGGTGGGTCAGGGCGCCGGGCGCGGAGCTGTTCCGGGCCGTGCAGCAGGCGCTCGGCGCTCTCCCCGTGATCGCGGAGGATCTGGGCATCATCACGCCTGAGGTGGATGCGCTGCGGCTCCAGTTCGGCTTCCCCGGCATGAAGGTGCTCCACTTTGCGTTCGGGCCGGAGTTCTTCCCGCCGTATCTGCCCTACACCTACGAGCCGAACTGCATCGTCTATGCGGGCACCCACGACAACAACACCACCGTGGGCTACTGGAACGAGCGCAGCGAGATCGAGAAGCACAACATCCGCCGGTTCACCGGCACGGACGCGCACGATATCGCGTGGGACTTCATCCGGCTGGCCTGGAGCTCGGTGGCGAACCAGGCGGTCGCGACTCTGCAGGACGTCATGAGCCTGGGCGAGGAGGCGCGCATGAACTACCCCAGCCGGATCGGCGGCAACTGGCAGTGGCGTTACACCGCGGACATGCTCACCCCCGCGCTGGCCGCGCGGCTGCGCGACTTCAGCGAGACCTACGGCCGGCCGCTGAAGCTGAAGGAGGCGGCTGCCTGATCCCGTCCCCGCCGCCCCTTCGACCCCGGGCCGCATCCTGAGCGGGTTGTACGGCTCAACGTGGCAGACGACGCAGGGCCAGTCGAAGGAGCGGACGTGATAGGGGCCGCCCCTTCGACTCCGGGCCGCATCCTGAGTTCAGCGGCCGGCCGCGGGGATCTCCACGGGCGGCAGCTCGACCCGGCCGACCTCGCCGCCGTCCGCCGCGCGATAGACGATCAGCACCACGCCGAATGCGCCGCGCCGGCCCGCGGGCACGGTCAGGTCGTACACATCTTCGACCGTCTCACCGGGGACCCAGGCGGTGGTGGGGTAGGTGAAGTGGACGGGCGCGCTGTCGTCCGCCGCGACCACCGTGGCGGATGCGTCCAGCAGCCGCGCCGACACCTTGAGCTCCTCCGCGATGGCCGCAACCGCGGTCCACTGCGCGGTCACCCGCACGACCGGGCCCGCGTGCGTCTGTCGGACAGACGTGCGG
>MWBF01000119.1 GCA_002068935.1 Chloroflexi bacterium ADurb.Bin325 | reverse complement strand
AGCGCGCTGGCCATCGTCAACGCCACGCTCCAGATGCTCCAGCAGGTCATCACGCTCGTCTCGTTGATGGCCCTGCTCATTCGCTTCAGCCCGTGGCTGGCGGTGGTCGTCTTCCTCTCGGCCATCCCCGCGTTCCTCTCGCAGTCGCAGTATGCGGAGCGCGCATTCCGCGCCATCAGCCGCCGCGCGCCGGAGGCCCGGCTGCTGAACTATCTGGAGATGCTGCTGACCGGCAACGACACGGTCAAGGAAGTCAAGCTCTTCGGGCTGGGCGAGCCGCTGCTGCAACGCTATCAGGAGCTGTTCACGCGCTTCTATCAGGAGGATCTGGCGATTGCGCGACGGCGCACCTTTGCCGGGCTCGGCTGGGGCATGTTGTCCAACCTGGTGTACTACGCCAGCTATGCGTGGATCGTCCTGCGCACGGTCGCGGGGTTTATCACGCTGGGCGACATGACCATGTTCCTGAGCATCTTCCGCCAGTCGCAGGGCTCCATCCGCTCGCTGCTGGACAGCCTGAACCGGCTCTACGAGAGCAACCTGTATCTCGACAACCTGATCGGCTATCTCAAGCTCCAGCCGGTGCTGGTGTCATCGCAGGACGGGCTGATCGTGCCCGCGCCCATCCGCCAGGGCATCGAGTTCCGCCACGTCTCGTTCAGCTATCCCGGCTCCGACGCCGAGGTATTGCACGATGTCAGCTTCCACATCCGGCCGGGCGAGCACATTGCGCTGGTCGGGCTGAACGGCGCGGGCAAGACGACGCTGGTCAAGCTGCTCACGCGGCTGTACGATCCGACGGCCGGCCAGATCCTGCTGGACGGCGTGGATCTGCGCGAGTACGACCTGAACAGCCTGTACCGGCGGTTCGGCGTCATCTTCCAGGACTTCGTGCGCTACCAGTTCACCGTGCGCGAGAACATCGGGTTCGGCCAGGTGGATGCGCTCGACGACCTGGGCCGCATCAGGGATGCGGCGAACCGCGGGGGCGCCAGCCCGATCATCGAGGGCCTGCCCCAGGGGTACGACACGATGCTGGGGCGACGCTGGGAGAAGGGCCAGGAGCTGTCGGGCGGACAGTGGCAGAAGATTGCGCTGGCCCGCGCGTTCATGCGCGAGGCGGAGGTGATGGTACTGGATGAGCCGACCTCCGCGCTGGACGCGGAGGCGGAATACGAGGTGTTCCGGCGCTTCGGCGAGCTGATGGACGGGCGCATCGCGGTGCTGATCTCGCACCGCTTCTCGACCGTGCGCATGGCCGATCGGATCGTCGTCCTGTCCGCGGGCAGGGTCATCGAGCTGGGCAGCCATGCCGAGCTGATGGCGCTCGACGGCGCATACGCCCGGCTGTTCAACCTCCAGGCGGAGGGGTATCGATAATCGCTCTGGCGCGGCTGGAAAGACTGTTTCAAAAGTTCCCCGGCGACTGAAGTCACGGCCACCATTACCAGGTCCGCCTTCGCAGACTGAAGCGCGCAAGTCCGCAGGAACCTGGTAAATGTGGCCGCGGTTTCAACTGCCCGGAACGGTTTTTTTCAAGCAGACTCTGAGGCCGGCCAGAGCTTTCCCGCAGACCCCTCGTCGAACTACGCGACCCGATAGATCGCAGCGGAGACCGCCGGCAGGTGCACCTGCCACCCGCGGTCGTGCGCGGTGATCGCGGCGTCCGCGCCGTACAACGTCTCCGCCAGCGGGCCCGGCTCGCCCGGCACGTCCGCGGTCACCGCGGCCGCGCTGGGGTTGAGCGCCACCAGGATGCGCTCGCTGCCGTCGTGGGTGCGTCGCTCGTAGACGAAGGGCAGCTTCCCGGCCTCGGCATACAACGGGCGGAACTCCGCGCTCGCGGCCAGCGCCGGGTGCGCCTTGCGCAGGGCGATCAGGCTGCGCACGCGGTTGAGCAGCGAGCCCCGGTCGTTGATCTGATCGGCCACGGTGGGCCGCGCCGCATCCGGGTGGATGGGCAGGTAGAGCGCGTCTGCGGCCGCGGTCGAGAAGCCCGCGTTGGGCAGCGCGTTGTCCCACTGCATCGGCGTGCGCGCGCCGGTGCGCTGATAGCCGCCCTCCTTGGACGGCAGGCCGTGAACCGTGCGCATGCCGATCTCGTCGCCGTAGTAGATGAACGGCACGCCGGGCATGGTCAGCAGGAAGACCCAGGCGCACAGCAGATCTGCGGTCTCGCGGCCCTCCGCGAGGCGCTGGCCCATGTCATGGTTGCCGCTGGGGATGCAGATGAGGCCGCGGCCCTGCGCGGTCGCATAGTCGCGCAGATATTCGTCCAGAAACTCGCGGATGTTGCCGTGGCCGGAGCGGTCGAAGAAGCTCCACCCGTAACGCCCGTCCCACTGCCCGTCGTCTCCGCCCTTGCGAAACAGCGACGTATAGCCGGCCTGCGCGAAGTGCAGCAGGAAGTCCATGTGGAAGCCCGCGGGCAGCGATTCGCTCGGCTTGCCCCATTCCGCGATGAGCACCGCGTCGGGATATTCCGCGTCCAGCCAGGCGCGCATCTCGCGCCAGAGGCGCGCGGTCTCGCGGCGGCCCGGATCCTGCTTGACGAGCGAGCCGGCCATGTCCACCCGAAAACCGGCGGCCCCCCGATCCAGCCAGAACCGCATGACGTCCTTCATGGCCTGGCGCACGGCGCGCGGGCCGGGCGCGTCCACCGGCTGCTGCCAGGGGTGGCCGGGCTCGGGGTTGGCGAAGCCGTAGTTGAGCGCGGGCTGGCACGCAAAGAAGTTGATGATGAAGCCGCCGTCCCGCTCGCTCAGGCCGGTGATGGCCCGCATGCCCTCCGCCGGCGCCCAGACCCGGTCGGTCCAGATGAACCAGTCGCTGTACTCGTTGCGCTCGTGTCGGGCGGACGCCTTGAACCAGGGGTGCTGCCAGGAGGTGTGGCCCGGCACCAGATCCAAAAAGACCCGGATGCCGCGGCCGCGCGCCTCCGCAAAGAGCGCCTCCAGGTCGGCGTTCGTGCCGTAGCGGGGCGCGACCTGGTAGTAGTCGCTGACATCGTAGCCCGCATCCTCGAACGGGGACACGAAACAGGGGTTGAGCCAGAGCGCATCGACGCCCAGCGATTGCAGGTAGTCCAGCTTTGCGCTGATCCCCGGCAGGTCGCCGATGCCATCGCCGTTGGCGTCGTAGAACGTCTGGGGGTAGATTTCGTAGAAGACGGCATCCTCGAGCCAGGCGGGGTAAGGCCGGGATGTAGGAGCGGTTGGGTCCGACATATAGCACCTCGGAAAGGATATTTGGGCAGGAAACTGCCGCCGATGGTCGTGGGCTGATAGCGATAGTCAAACCGGGGCGTTCGGCCCGGCCAGGCTATACTACTACGCCGAACTTATTGCGTCAACAAACCCACCGATTGTCTATCTTGCATTCGCGTGTTACAATGCCTCGGAAGATATTACTATGTTCAGAGGAGTTGTAACAGCAACAGATGAACGGTTCGATTGCAGAACAGATCATCCTGCTGGCGCGAGAGCGTGGAATTCTGCGGCCCAGGGATCTGGATCCCTTTGGCATCCCGCGCGAGCATCTGCGTCGGCTGCACGAACGGGGCCAGCTCATCCGTACTGGGCGCGGCCTCTACATCCTGCCCGACAGCAACATCACGGAGAATCACGGACTGGCTGAAGCTGCCAAGCGAGCGCCGGATGGCGTGATCTGCCTGCTATCCGCATTGGTATTTCATGGGCTGACCATGCAGGCGCCGTTTCAGGTTTGGCTGGCCATTGGTCCCAAGAGCTGGCGTCCAAAGGTTGACTACCCCCCGCTGCGGGTCGTGCGCTTCTCAGGCGCTGCGCTGACAGCAGGGATTACGGTTCACCAGATCGAAGGGGTCTCCGTGCGCATCTATGATCCCCCCAAGACGGTCGCAGACTGCTTCAAATACCGGAACAAGGTCGGGCTGGACGTGGCGATGGAGGCGCTGCGCGACTGTCTGCGCCGGCGCAAATGCACGGTCGATGAGCTCTGGCGCTATGCCGAGATATGTCGGGTGCAGAGCGTGATGAGGCCTTACCTGGAGGCAATGGTTCAATGAGGAAACAACCTGCCGACCTGGCAGCATCGGTCAGCCGCCGGCTGCTGAATCTGGCGCGAGCTCAGGCTGAGGACTACAACCTCGTGCTGATCCGTTATGCCTGTGAGCGACTGCTGTACCGGCTGTCGATTTCGCCCTACGCGGACCGTTTTGTCCTGAAGGGTGCGCTGCTTTTTGCCTTATGGACCGGGCACATGCACCGCCCCACACGCGATCTCGACATGTTAGGCATGGGCGACGTTTCCAGCGAAGCGCTCGTGTCGGTCTTTCGGGCCTTGTGCCATATCCCGGTGGAGCCGGATGGGCTGCAGTTCGACGCTGATGCTATTCGGGTCGAGCCGATTCGTGAGGAGCAGGAGTATCAGGGGAGTCGAGTGCACCTGTCGGCTGCGATGGGGACTGCGATTATTGCTGTGCATGTTGATGTGGGTGTGGGCGACACAGTTGTTCCGTTGCCGGAAAAAGCACGCTATCCGACGCTTCTCGACTTTCCTGTGCCGCAACTGCGGGTCTATCCCAAAGAGGCGGTGGTAGCCGAGAAGTTACACGCGATGGTCACACTGGGCATGCTCAACAGCCGCATGAAGGACTTCTATGATCTGTGGGTCATGGCGCGTCAGTTTCCGTTCGACGGCGCACTCCTGGTCAAGGCCGTGACGGCAACCTTTACCCGCCGCGGCGCGCCTCTGCCCGTGAACGAGCCGGTTGCGCTGACGGATGAATTTGCGCTGGATCCCTTGAAGCAGACGCAATGGCGGGCGTTCTTGAATCGCAGCCGCCTGGACGTGAATGCGCCACAACTGGCGGAGGTTGTGGAGGAACTGCGCGCCTTCTTGCTCCCGCTCATTGTTGCAGCACACAAAACGGGCTTCAACCGACGTTGGCTGCCGGGCGGCCCCTGGCGCTGACGGGCAGAAACCCGATCGGGAAGCGCCGCGTATCTGCCGGGGTTACTTCAGCATGTAATACGTGCCCTTCTTGTCCCCGATCTTGACGATCAGCCCCTTGTCGACGAGGTCGGCCAGGTCGAGGCGCAGGGTCTCCGGGGTCACGTCGGGGCAGAGGTCGCGATACTCGCGGTTGGTGATGCTCGTGTTGAGCTGCAAGTAGTTCAGCGCGCGGATCTGCCGGTCGTTCAGCCGGCCGCTCCACTCCGGCAGCGTGCGCTCCTTGAGCAGCCCCCCGGCCGGGCCGACCTGGGCAAACCCACGGCGCAGCGTCACGGTGAAGGCGTAGGGGCTGTCCTTGAACTCTGGCCCGGGGTGGCCGCCGGCGACCATCTCCTCGATCATCCGGTCGATGCCCAGGCCCAGTTGCTCGATATAGCCCCACTCGAACAGCCCGTTGACCAGCCGCGGATTGCGCGAGAAGTGCTCATCCACGAGGTTGTCGAGCGTGATGTAGCCGGGCAGCCCGCCGGGGCTGCTGATCTCCAGCCGGTCGTCGAACTGGCGCAGCTCCACGCGCCGCCCCGTCAACCGGTAATCGCGGTGGCACATGGCGTTGACGAGCGCCTCGCGGACGGCGAACAGCGGCAGGACGTGCTTATCCTCCCGCTTCAGCCCGCGCACGACGGCCTCCCCGCGCAGCTCCTGCAACAGGATGCTCCAGGCGTTCTCGATGACGCGCGCCAGCGCGCCGTTGATCTCCTCGCGACGGCTGTAGCCCGGCTGGCCGCCCGGCCCGCGCGGCTGCGTGCCCACGAAGCGAACGTACACCAGCCCGCTCTGGGGGATGAAAAACTGCGGGGCCTTGCCGAACAGCAGCATCCCCGCGACCGTCACCTCGCCCTGGGGGTTCAGCGCGCCGATGGCGGTCAGCAGCTCATCTTCGGTCTGGCCCAGGTCGCGGCCCAGCCGCTCGGCGCGCCGCCTGATGTAATCCGCGATGACGCTGGGATCCAGGTCGTCGCGCGCCGCGCCCGGCACGGTCTCGACCTCGAAGTCGCCGCTCGCCTTGGTGGCCGCGAGATGGCTGATCTTGCCACCGTCGAGCGCCTCGTTGCCCGCGCTCGTGCGCACCAGCACGCGGCCATCCGCCAGCGCATGCAGCTCGGTGCTGCGCGGCACGTCGATCGCGACCGCGACGCCGTTGCGATCCTCGAACTGCTGCCACCCCGTGCGCACCAGCGGCCGACAGCGGCCCAGCGCGGCGCGCAGCGCGGCCTCGACATCCTCCGCGGTCACGTCGCCCGTTACGCTGCCCTCGCTATCGACGCCGAGCAGCACCGAGCCGCCATCGCCGTTCGCAAACGCGACGAGGGTCTCGGCCAGACGGTCGACGTCCGGCACGGGCATCACCTCCAGTTGGAGGCCGACGCCCCGGTGCAACAGGGTGGCGAGCGACATGGCTGCGGGCTATGCCGATCCTTTCAGGGCGTGCGCCGCCGGCGCTGGGGCGTCCATCACAGGGCCGGCAACCTCGGCCCCGGCTGCGACGGCGACGGCCGCCTCCTCCTCGACCTGCGGCGACAGGCGGGCCATCGCGGCCACGGCATCCCCGTCCACCGGGTTGACGATGCGCACGCCCTTGGTGATGCGGGCCATCGGCCGGATATCCTTGCAGGTCGTCCGCAGGATCAGGCCGCCGGACGTGATGAGCGTCACCTGGTCGTCCTCCTGCACCACGTGGGCCGCGACGACCTTGCCGGTCTCCTCCAGCCGGTCGTGCGCCAGCGCCCAGACGCCCTGCGTGTTGCGCGAGCGCGCGGGGAACTGGTCGAGCGGCGTGCGCTTGCCGTAACCGCGCTCGGTGACGATGAGCAACTGGCCGCCCGGCTCGACCACGTCGAACGCCTTGACCACGTCGTTATCGTTGAGGCGGATGCCCATCACGCCGGCCGCGGCCCGGCCCATCGCGCGCACCTCGCCCTCGGAGAAGCGCAGCGCGCGGCCGCCCGCGGTCACCACCAGGAACTCCTGGCCGCCGCGCGTCGCGCGGGCCCAGCTCAGCTCGTCGCCCGGCTCCAGGTTCATCGCGATGATGCCGCTGGGCCGCACGTCCGCAAACTCGCCGAGCCTGACGCGCTTGATGCGACCCTGCCGCGTCAGCAGCGTCACGTACTCCGCATCGGCGAAATCGGGCACCACGAGCACCGCGGTGACGCGCTCCTCCGCGGCCAGGTTGAGGAAGTTGACCATCGGCAGGCCGCGGCCGTCGCGCGCCGCATCGGGCAGCGCAAAGACCCGCTGGCCGTAGACCCGGCCGCGGTTGGTGAAGAAGAGCAGGTGGTCGAGCGTGTGCGCGGAGATGAGATCGACGACCTCGTCCTCGTCCTTCGTGCGCATCCCCTGGACGCCGCGGCCCCCGCGCCGCTGCGCCCGATAGGCCGCCAGCGGCGTGCGCTTGATATAGCTGGCCTGCGACACGCTGATGAGCACCGCCTCCTGGCGGATCAGGTCCTCCTCGGAGAAATCCTCCGCGGCCTCCGGCACGATGACCGTGCGCCGCTCGTCCGCAAAGCGCGCCTTGAGGTCGAGCACCTCGTCCTTGATGACGCCGAGGATGCGCGCGGGATCGGCCAGCAGCTCCTCGTAATACTTGATCTGCTCCAGGAGGGCCTGATATTCGTCCTCGATCTTCTGCCGTTCGAGCGCAGCCAACCGGCGCAACTGCATGTCGAGGATGGCCTGGGCCTGCCGTTCGCTCAGCCCGAAGCGCGCGATCAGCTTCTGCCGCGCATCGTCCGCGCTGTCCGCGGTGCGGATGATGTGGATGACCTCATCGAGGAACTGCAGGGCGATGCGCAGCCCCTCCAAAATATGCGCCCGCTCGCGCGCCTGGCGCAGCAGATAGTTGGTGCGCCGGATGATGACGTCGATGCGGTGATCCACGTAAAGCTGGAGCGCGCGCTTGAGGCTGAGCAGCCGCGGCTCGCCCTCGACGAGGGCCAGCATGTTGACGCCGAAGGTGGATTGGAGCGGCGTGTACTTGAAGAGCTGGTTGAGCACCTTGCGCGGCGATGCGCCCCGCTTCAGCTCGATGACGATGTGCATCCCCTTGCGATCCGACTCATCGCGCAGGTCGCTGATGTCGGGGAGCCGGCCCTCGCGCGCCAGCTCCGCGATCCGTTCGAGCAGCGTCGTCTTGTTGAGCTGGTAGGGGATCGCGGTGACGACGATGCGGTGGCGGCCGCTCCCGCCGCCGCGGCGCGACTCGCCCATCTCCTCGATGCGCGTGGCCGCGCGCATGACGACCCGGCCCTTGCCCGTGCCGTAGGCCAGCTTGATCTCCTCGCGGCCCAGCACCAGCGCGCCGGTCGGGAAGTCCGGCCCCTGGATGAACTGCATCAGCTCATCAACGGTGATGTCGTCCACGTCGCCCCAGCGGTCGATGAGGAACATGATCGCGTCGCACAGCTCGCCGAGGTTGTGGGGCGGGATGTTGGTGGCCATGCCGACCGCGATGCCGCTGTTGCCGTTGAGCAGGAGGTTGGGCAGCAGCGCGGGCAGGACCGTCGGCTCCTTGAGGCTGCCGTCGAAGTTATCGTTCCAGTCGATGGTCTCTTTTTCGAGATCCGCAAGCAGCGATTCGGTGATGCGCGCCAGGCGGGCCTCGGTGTAGCGCATGGCCGCCGGCGCATCGCCGTCCACCGAACCGAAGTTGCCCTGCCCGTCCACCAGGGGATAGCGCAGGCTGAAGTCCTGGGCCATGCGGACCAGGGCGTCGTAGACCGCGCTGTCGCCGTGCGGGTGATACTTGCCGAGCACCTCGCCGACGATGCGGGCGGACTTGCGGTAGGGCGTGCCCGCGCGGTTGCCCATGTCCTCCATCGCATACAGGATGCGCCGCTGGACGGGCTTCAGGCCGTCGCGCGCGTCGGGCAGCGCGCGCGCGACAATGACGCTCATCGCATAGTCCAGGTAGGAACCGCGCATCTCCTCCTCGATGCTGACCGGTCGGACCGTCCCCAGCGCGTCGGGCGTTGTTTCGATCTGGTTGTTCATTCACCGTTCCTCAGGGCATCTCGCGCTTCACGCGATGCACTTCACTATTATACCTCAGAACGATGATTGGGGCTATTTAGAGGTGAGGCGATGACAGGTTGCAGGGGCGATGTTGGGGCTCCGGCGGGCTGTCGCGTTGGCAATCCGCCGGAGTCGGGGCGTCCACAGCCTGGCCGGGGACGCCTCGACTCCGATAGCGCAGCTTATCCCGTTACTTCCCTTCCATCAGCTGGCGGGCCTGGCCGCGCCAGTCCTCCCGCTGGATCCGATCCGAGAAGGTGCCGGTGATGCTGGCGAGCGTCTCGTCGCTGGCCTCGATGAGCTGGGCAAAGGTGACGATGCCGATCTCCTTGAGGCGCTGGGCGTAGTAGGGGCCGATGCCGCGAATCAGGAGCAGGTTGTCGGGCTGCGGTGCGGGCGTCTCGGCCGCGCGCATCTCAGCGGCAATCCGGGCGGCCTCATCCGCGCCGGGCAGCTTGCCGCTGGCGCCGACCTCGATGGGCGCATCCGCGTCCGCGGCCTGGGCCTGTTGCATGGCCGCCAGCCGCGCCTCGAGCTCGGCCACCTGCGCGCGCAGGCGTGCAGCCTCGGCCGCGGCCGCATCTGCCGCGGTCGGGAGAGTCGCGGCCGGGAGCTCGGCATCCACGACGACGGACGATGTCTGCACATGCATGGGCGGCAGGTCGGCCAGCGATTCCTCCGGCAGCGCGGGCGTCTCCACCGCGGGATCGAACTCGACCGTCGGCAGCTTCACGGCCGGCTCCGCGATGTGCGCCTCGATCTCCGGCGCGTCGAAGTCGGGCACATCCACCGCGGGCGCTTCGAAGAACGGCTGATCCACGTCCGGCGCTTCGACCGCAGGCAGCTCGACGGCCCCCAGATCGACCTTGGGCAGTTCTACGTCCGGGGCCTCGACGTGCACCTCGCCTTCCGGCAGCTCCACCTTCGGGGCCTCGATGTCCACCTCGCCCTCCGGCAGCTCTACCTCCGGCGCTTCGACGTGCACCTCGCCCTCCGGCAGCTCCACCTCCGGGGCCTCGATGTGCACCTCGCCCTCCGGCAGCGTCACCGCCGGGGCTTCGACGTGCACCTCGCCCTCCGGCAGTTCCACCTCCGGGGCCTCGATGTGCACCTCGCCCTCCGGCAGCGTCACCTCCGGCGCTTCGACGTGCACCTCGCCCTCCGGCAGCTCCACCGCCGGGGCCTCGATGTGCACCTCGCCCTCCGGCAGCGTCACCGCCGGGGCTTCGATGTGCACCTCGCCCTCCGGCAGCTCAACCG